>CAYTZS010000110.1:0-5942 GCA_964442355.1 uncultured Saprospiraceae bacterium
GAGCGCTGGCAACGAAGATTACGACATCCGCATCTCTGGTACCTACACGCATCAGCAGGGCATCGTGCCAAACACGCAGTTGAACACTGGCAACTTCAATACTGCCGTGGGTTACAATTTCAACAAAAAACTGCGCTTCGATAGCGGCATCAACTACAACCGCCAGTTCACGGACAACATCCCTGACGTGGCCTACGGGCCAAACTCGATGATTTACAACGTCATCATCTGGGGTGGTGCTGATTGGAGCATGGACGACATGAAGGACTACTGGCAGCCCGGCAAGGAGGGACTTCAGCAGATTTACGCCGATTATACTCGCTACAACAACCCGTGGTTCAGTGCCAATGAATGGCTGCGTGGCCACCAAAAAACGGACGTGTACGGTCATGCTTCGCTGACTTACAGCTTCACGGATGCCCTCAAGTTGATGGGGCGTACGCAGGTGTCGAGCTACGATATTTTCAGGAACGAAAAATTCCCATACTCCGCTACGGTTTACGGTCGTGAACAGGCCAAGGGCGACTATCGGGAAGACCGCCGCAACCTTTTCGAGAACAACACGGACGTGATGCTGACTTTTGACAAAAGCGTAACACCGGCCCTCGACGTGACGGCTTCCATTGGTGGCAACCTCCGTTCTTTCCAGTACAATTCAAACTTTGCTACCACCGATTACCTGAACGTACCGGGCTGGTACAACCTGAACAACTCGCTGTTCACCCGTCAGGTGTTCAACTACAACTCCGACATGCGGGTGTTGAGCGCTTACAGCTTCGTCGACATCACCTACAACCGCTACCTCACGCTCTCCCTAACTGGCCGCACGGACAAGCACTCCACGCTGCCATCTAGCAACAACAGCTATTTTTACCCAAGCGCCAGCCTGAGCGCACAAGTTTCGGAGATGGTGCAACTGCCCGATTTCTTCACGTTCTTGAAACTGCGGGGTAGCTACGCAAAAGTCGGTTCCGGCCTCACCCGCTCGACCATTCCGGCTGCGTACCTCGTGGCTGGTCGTGACGTGATTGACTATGGCAACGACTACTACACGCCCTACGACGGCCCGAACTACATCAACTCCAGCGGCTACGACATCCGCTTCCCGTACAACAACCAACCGAGCGCCTACTCTCCGACGACCATCGTGAACCCGAACTTGGAGCCATCTTTTTCAACGGCTTACGAAACGGGCATCGACATGAAGTTCTTCAACAATCGCCTCGCCCTTGACCTGACCTACTTCAATGCCACCGACGGCCCGAACGTGTTCAACCTGCCGCTTTCCGAAGCTACTGGCTACGGCGCAGCCGTGGAAAACGGTATCAAGACCCGCAAAAAAGGCTACGAAGTGGTGCTCGGAATCCGCCCGGTGAAAACGCCTGACTTCAACTGGCAGGTGGACTTCAACTGGAGTACTTGGCGGGAGACCTTGGACGAAATCTACCCTGGTGTGGAGAAGCTCGGCCAGTTCCTCGAAGTGGGCGACCGAATTGATGCCTACTACGCTGGCGAGTTCGTGAAATCACCAAACGGCGAGAACATCATCGACGGCAGTGGCCGCCCGTTCCGCAACCCGGTGAACCGCTTCCTTGGCTACACCAACCCTGACTGGACTTGGGGCGTTCGCAACCAACTCACCTATAAGAACTTCGGCCTCGGCTTCCAGTTCGACGGCGCAGTGGGCGGCAACATCGTCAACTACATCCAGCGACAAACCTTCCGGGGTGGCCGCCACGAGGAGACCGTGCTGAACAACATCACCGATGCCAACGGCCAAGGCATGGGCGATGCCCGTTACCAGGACTACCTCGGCAACAAGACTTGGGTTGCTGAAGGCGTGGTTATCTCGAACGGCGTAGCGCCAGAGTACGATGTGGACGGCAACATCACGAACTACGACGAGATGGAGTTCGCACCGAACACTACGAAGACATTCCTCCAGGACTACATCAGCCGTTACTACTCCAACGAGGAGGCCAACCTGATGAGCCGCACCTTCGCCAAGCTGCGGGAGGTGACCATCACCTACAATTTCCCTGCGGAAAAATTCAAGGGTAACTTCATCCAAGGCGCCAGTGTGAGCCTCGTGGGCAGGAACCTGCTGTATTTCGCTGAGGAGAAAAACGTGGACGTGGAGCAGTTCACAGGTACGACCAGCCCCGGCAGCGTGCAAGGCTACTCTGACCTCCAGTCGCCCACGCTGCGGCGGTTTGGTGTGAATTTGAATTTTACATTTTAGGGTTTAGAGGGTTTAGAGAGGTTTAGAAAGTTTAGTCTAAACCTCCTCAACCCTCTAAACTTTCTAAACCAAAATCTTAAAAATGAAATCATTTAAAAATATAACTATCCTCGCTCTGCTCGTACTTGGCATGAGCGCCTGCGAAAAGTCCTTCGAGGACCTTCAAGTCAATCCCAACCAGCCATCATCGGCACCGCCGTCGCTGATTTTTCAGGGGGTGCTGAACGACATGTTCGACAACTGCTGGAACGACAATATCGTGATGCGTTACAATCAGTTCCACCTCTGCAACTACAACTACTACGGCAACAATGAGTACAACTGGACGACTTCCGGCTTCGATTTTTACACCCTCAACAACGTAATGTTGATGGAGGCTGAAGCGGAAAAACTGGCAGGGGGCACCTCCAATCCGTACTCCGCATTGGGCAAGTATTTTAGGGCCTATTTTTCCATCCGCATGTCCTTGAAGTTCGGTGACGTGCCGATGACCGATGCACTGCGGGGCTTGGAAAACACGACGCCGACTTACGATGACCAAAAAGCGGTGTTTGTGCAGTCGCTCAACTTGCTGGAAGAAGCCAATGACCTCATGGCTGCTACCATCGCCAAAAACGACAACTCACTCCAAGGCGACATCTACCTCGGCAACGACCTCGTGAAATGGCAAAAAGTCATCAATACCTACAAGCTAAGGGTGCTCATCCACCTGAGCAAGCACGCCGACGATGCCGAATTGAACGTGAAGGCCAAGTTTGCTGAGGTGCTGAACAATCCGGCGAAGTACCCGATTATGGAAAGCCTTGACGACAACATGGCCTACACCTACAACAGCTCGACCAACACCTACCCGACCAATCCGGGCAACAGTGGCTTCGATGCGGGCCGCTACAACCACAGCGACACCTACCTCGGCACTTTGGTTGATTTGAAAGACCCCCGCACCTTCGTCGTTGCTGACCCCGCTCCGGCAATGTTGGCACAAGGTTTCACCGAAAACGACTTTGAAGCCTACGTTGGCGCTCCCGCTGGCGAGGGCCTCGACGACATGACCTTCAAGATGGGCAACGGTGAGTATAGCGCCATTGACCAGGAGCGGTATTACAGCACGTTCAGTGGGCCAGAGCCATGTGTTCAAATCGGCTATGCCGAGCTTTGCTTCAACATTGCCGAGGCCATCAACCGGGGCTGGGTGGCTGGCAATGCTGGCGATTGGTACAACAAGGGCATTACCGCCAGCATGAACTTCTACGGCATCACGGATGTGGCTGCTTATTTGGCGCAGCCAGAAGTTGCCTACGCTGGCGACAACGCCGATGGCTTGGAGCAAATCCTGTTGCAGAAGTACCTCGCCTTCTTCCAGAACAGCGGTTGGGAAGCATTTTACAACCAACGCAGAACGGGCGTTCCGGCGTTTCATATCGGCCCCGGTACTGGCAACGGCGACCGTATCCCGAAGCGCTTCCAGTACCCTGCCTCCGAGCGCAACACCAACACGGTTAACTACGACGAGGCTGTGTCTAGGCAATTTGGTGATGATGACATCAATGCGGAGATGTGGTTGCTGAAATAAACGTTGGTGAGCAGTTTCATATTTAAAGGAATAAGGTCGTTGAGGGAAATCCTCGACGACCTTTTTAATTTGGTACGATTCCTAAAAAAAACGGGCAGGTTCGCAAAAGAACCCTGCCCGTTCAAGCTTCATCTGGTTGTTGTCTTACTAGTCAATCGCTAATTTTTCAAAAACTGCCTGTCCATCCGCTTGGAACAGGACCGTATAAACACCCTTTGCCAATCCTTTGGCGTCCAACTTCATCACCTCGTCGCCACCTTCCAAGCTTCGCTGCAGCACCAGCTTGCCCATTGCATCGAAGACGGCCACTTCGCCTTTTTCATAAGCTTGCGAAAACCGCAAGTTCACCTCGGTACTTGCCGGGTTGGGGAACAGTACGAGCCGCCCTTTTGTGACTTCCACCTCCACGCTTACCGTCTTGGAATACTCATGGCCGCCGTCAAAGTCCACCTGCCGCAGGCGATAGTAGTTCGTTCCTGCTAGCGGCAGTGCATCCACGAAGTTGTAAGCCTGTGCCTCCAGCGTCGAGCCGTGGCCGTCCACGAAACCGAGCAGCGACCACTGGATGCCGTCCCCGCTCCTTTCTACTTCAAAGCCCTCGTTGTTCGTTTCCGATGCGGTCTCCCAATCGAGCAGTACCGAGCGGTCATCTTGCAGCACTGCACGGAAGGAGGTCAGTTCCACTGGCAGCAGGGCATAGGAAATGGACACTTTGCCAGCACTGGGGCTGTTGTAGGCCAGCGCCCAGCCACTGGGCAGCGGTGGGTTGATAGAGGTAAAGGTGCCGGAGATGGCGGCGGCGTCAATAAAGGTGATGAGGTCGCCGGATGATGGCGTGTAGCCGATGCTGATGCTGAGGGTTCCGCTGAGCGTGGCCGTTCCGCCGATGTCCATCACGTCGTGGCCGGAGCAGGCCGTAGTGCCGTTGACCTCGATGCTCAGGGTGCCGCCGCTGTGGGTGTAGTTGTTGTTGAAAATCAGGCAGCCAGGCGAGCTGCCGGGCGCATAGGTGCCGGTTGCCGAATTGCTAATATTCCCGCTGAAGCTGCCCGTGCCGTTCACCGTGCCATTGTTGTTGAAGATGCCGTTTCTGATAAAAGTGCCGTTGTTCGTGAGCATGCCGCCGCTGGCGACGGTTATGGTCCAGCTTGTGCTCAAGGTGACCGTCCCATTGTTGGTCAGGTTGCCGTTGATGGCGCAAGGTGCTGCACCCGTGTAGGTGAAGGAGCCGCCGCTGGCAACGGTGAGCGTGGCACCGCTGGCTACCGTCACGGAGCCTGAGGTGCCGTTTTTGGTCATGCTGCCAGAGATGGTGGCCGTTCCGCCACTTTGGGCAAACGAACCGCCGCTTGTCATGGCCATCGTGGTCCCGCTGCCAACCGTCATCGTACCATAATTGTCGAAGAGTCCCGCACTGCCGTTGACGCTGATGGCACTGTTGCCCATGAAGGTGCCATGGTTGGTCAAGGTGCCCGTTACAGTAAGTGCGTTTACATGCGTGAAGGTGCCGCCACTGGCGATGGTCAGGGTCTTTCCACTGTTCACCGTGACAGTGCCGTTGTTGGTCAGGGTGCCGCTAATGGAGACATTTGTGCCAGTGTTCAAGTAGAAAGTACCGTTGTTGGCCAGTGTGCCGTTCACGGTGACAGCGGTGCCGTTGTGGGTGAAGTTGCCGCCAGTCCCAATGGTCATGGTCTTTCCACTGTTTACGGTGACAGTGCCGTAGTTGCCAAATACGCCGTTGATAGTGGCATTTGTGCCGTTGTGGATGAAGTTGCCGCCAACGTTCAGCGTCTCTCCGGTGGGCACTGTGACGGTTCCGTTGTTGTCCAGTATGCCGGCGATGATGTCCTGAGAGCCGTTGTGTATGAAGGTGCCGCCGCTGGCGACGGCCAGCGTCTTTCCGCTGTTCACGGCGAGCGTGCCATTGTTGGTCAGCGTTCCGTTGATGGTGGCCGCCGTTCCGCTGTGGGTGAAGGTGCCGCCACTGCCAATGGTCATGGTCTTGCCACTGTTCACGGTGACAGTGCCGCTGTTGCTCAGGTTGCCGCTGATGGTTGCCGATGTGCCGCTGTGGGTGAAGCTGCCGCCGCTGGCGATGGTCAGGGTCTTTCCACTGTTCACCGT
>CAYTZS010000110.1:6042-17923 GCA_964442355.1 uncultured Saprospiraceae bacterium
CGCTGGCGATGGTCAGGGTCTTTCCACTGTTCACCGTGACAGTGCCGTTGTTGGTGGCCGTCCCGTTCACGGTCAGCGTGTTGTTCACGGTGACGGTTCCGTTCACCTGGAACATCGCCCCGGCCGGGATGGTCCGGGGGCTGCCAACAGTCCAAGCTCCACTCGTCCCAATGGTGAGGGTGCTACCGCTGCTGTAGTTGAAGGTGCCGCCGGGCCAGGAAATCCCGCTGTAGTTCAGGATGAGGTTGCCGCCCGTGTTCAGGTTCAGTGTGCCGCTGTTGGTCATGGTTCCGTCAACGCTGACGGTGCCGCTGTTGGTCAGGGTGCCGCTGCTCGTCAAGCTGCCGCCGCTGGCGATGGTCAGGGTCTTGCCGCCGTTCACGGTGAAGATGCCGCTGTTGGTCAGGGTGCCGCTGACGGTGGCCGCCGTGCCATTTTGGGTGAAGCTGCCGCTACTGGCAATTGTCAGGGTCTTGCCACTGATTACGGAGACGGTGCCGCTGTTGGTCAGGGTGCCGCTGATGGTGGCAGCTGTCCCGTTGTGGGTGAAGGTGCCGCCTCCGGTGATGGTCAGTGTGTTGCCGCTGCCGACGGTGACGATGCCGCTGTTGTCCAAAGTGCCAGAGACAGTGGCAGTCCCGTTGTCTGTGAAGGTGCCGCCACTGGCGATGGTCAGGGTCTTGCCACTGATTACGGAGATTGTGCCGCTGTTGGTCAGGGTGCCGCTGACGGTGGCCACCGTGCCATTGTGGGTGAAGCTGCCGCCGCTGGCGATGGTCAGGGTCTTTCCACTGTTCACCGTGACAGTGCCGTTGTTGGTCAGGGTGCCGCTAATGGAGACATTTGTGCCAGTGTTCAAGTAGAAAGTACCGTTGTTGGCCAGTGTGCCGTTCACGGTGACAGCGGTGCCGTTGTGGGTGAAGTTGCCGCCAGTCCCAATGGTCATGGTCTTTCCACTGTTTACGGTGACAGTGCCATAGTTGCCAAATACGCCGTTGATAGTGGCATTTGTGCCGTTGTGGGTGAAGCTGCCGCCAACGTTCAGCGTCTCTCCGGCGGGCACCGTAACGGTGCCGTTGTTGGCCAGTGTGCCGGCGATGATATCCTGTGAACCGCTGTGGGTGAAGCTGCCGCCGCTGGCGATGGTCAGGGTCTTGCCGCTGTTCACGTTGAGCGTGCTGTTGTTGTTCAAGGTGCCGTTCACTGTGAGGGTGCTGTTCACTGTCACTGTGCCATTCACTTGAAGGGTCGCACCAGCTGGCACGGTGCGGTCAGTGTCAAGGCTAAGACTTGCGCCTGAGCCTATCGTCAGGGTGCTGCCGCTGTTGAAGTTGAAATAGTCCGTGGGCCAATTCGGATTGGCATGGAAAATAAGGTTGCTCCCTGAATTGAGGTTGAAACTGCCTCCTCCCAAAAAGATACTATAGTATAGGTTCAGATTGCCACCGCTGTTGTTATTAAAGGTACCATTTTGAATTATGATTGCTGATGTTGGCCCCAAAGCGCCAATGGTGATAGTGCCCGAATTGGTGATGGTGCCAGCGAAGCAGAAGATTCCATCGCCAGACCTGTCAATGCTGATGGACCCGCCGCTGTTGTTGAAGATGTCATCGTTCCAAATGCCAAGATCCCCAGCGCTGGCTAAAGCGCCGATGGTGATGGTGGCTGAATTAGTAAAGATGCTGGGATAGGAATTTCTAATTTGGGTGTTTGTTGACCTGTCAACGCTGATGGAGCCACTGTTGTTGCTAATGGTGCCTTCATTATAGATTCCATTTACCCCTGGGCTGGCCACAGCGCCGATGGTGATAGTGCCCGAATTGGTGATGGTGCCGGGGTCGTTATAAATCCCGCTGTTTGTTGACCTGTCAATGCTGATGGAACCACCACTGTTATTAAAGGTACCAATGTTTACGATTCCAAAAGACCCCGGGCTAGACACAGCGCCGATGGTGATTGTGCCCGAATTGATGATAGTACCATTGTTACTTATCCCGGCGTTGGACGAACCATTGATGGCCAAGGTCCCGCTTGCATTTATTGTCAGGCTGCCACCGGTGTTTACCGAGACCCATTTGGCGACCGCCCCCGCTGCACTGATGACGGGGTCGTTGGTCACGTCTGGGATGGTCACATTGTCGTTGGCATCCGGCACCCCTGCCGACCAGTTGTTGGCATTGGTCCAAGCGGTGCCGTGGCTACCATCCCAAGTGGTCTGCGAGGAGGCGGTCACTGCTGCTGCCAGCAGGAAGAACATGGTCAGGAAGAGATAGGCCCAAAGGGTTTTCCAAAGCTGCCGGGATTCGTGGTATAGGTCTGCGTTCATGTCGTCGTCATTTTTTTTTGTGAAGGTGGATGGTGCCAGTTTTGGTGCCGGGTGTTTGTCCTGACTACTTTGTGGAATGGAACAGGAAAAGGTCGCCGGGCGGGGGTGTTTTTTTCAAAAATAAATTTTCGAGAAAAAACGGATACTTTTGAATCCTGAAAACAACCTCCAAACACACACCACTCTGGACAATTCACTGAACTACTGCTACCCCCAATATGCCGTTTTTTAAAACTGACCTGATGCGACAATCCACCCTTACCGCCTGCTGCTTGGCCCTGTTTGCGTTATTGGCAGCGACCAACCTGCTTCGGGCGCAGTCCTCCGCCGACTCACTCGCAGGGATGGAGTTGTTGAAAAAAGCAGGAGATTTGGACAGTGAGGGACGCTATTCGGAAGCCATACAATTGTACCAGCAGAGCCTACCGCTTTTTGCCCGCTGCGGCTACCAGAAGGGCTATTTCACCGCTAAAATCAGCATCGCCTACGACCATTTCGACCAAAGCCACTACCAGCAGGCGAAGGCATACATCAACGAAACCATCGAGGAGATAACGGCATTGGCCGCCGGAAAGGCGCCGCTGATGAAGCTCGGCGACGCTTGGTTGGCGAAGGGGAACATCCACGACGGGCTGTACGAAATCGGCCCCGCCATCGCCAGCTTTGAGGCAGCGCTGAGGCATTACCGCCAGCTGCCCGACAAGAAGGACGAGCCACGGGAGAAGTTCATGGCCTTCGCCCACAACAACCTCGGCAGCATCTACCTCAAGGCCCGCAATTTCCCGAAGGCACTGGAACACACGCAAACCGCCTGGGACTTAAAGAAAAAAACCATCGGCCCAACGGCGCAGAGCACCCTCAACACCATCCGCATCAAGGCGGAAATCTGGCTGCAGATGGGCCTGCTGAACAAGGCGCTGGAACTGCAAAACGAGGTGCTGAAAATCGAAAAAGCCGACAAGGACTTGGACGGTGTGGCGCATTGCTACCGGGAAATCTCCAAGGTTTACCAGCAAAAACGGGACTACAAGACCGCCGAGGAGTATATCCGGCTGGCCATTGACATCTACACGGAAACCGATGCGCAGCAACTGACCAAGATGGCCGTCTGTGAGCACCAATTGGGCAATGTGCTCAAGGACGGCGGTCGCTACGCTGAGTCCATCCCGTGGTTCGAGTCGGCGCTTAAAAAGCACAACACCGCCAACGGCGGCCAACCCAACCACGAAAGCGGCATCGCCACGATGAACATCGGTAAGGCCCATACCTACCTGAAAAACTACCCAAAGGCGCTGGACTACTACCGCCGGACCTGGGGTATTTTCAAAAAATGCCTCGACGACACGCACCCCCGTTATATCGAGCTGTGGTTGAGCATGGGCGACTGCTACCTCGAAAAAGGCGACCGGGCGGCGGCGCACGACCTGTTCCAGCGGGCCTATTTCCTGGCAAAAAAGGAACTGCCGGAGCAGACCTACGACCGTGCGAAAGTATGTCATGCACTCGCCAGCACCACGCCGAACACCCAGCAGGCGCTGGCGTTTTGCCAGGAGGGTTTGCAGGAAATCAGCACGGATTTTTGCGCCGTGGGGCTGTTCTACAACCCCGCCATCGAGGGCCTTTTCCATGACTATGGGGGGCTGATTTTGTTCCAACGGAAAATCATGCTGCTGGAACGGGCCTACCACGAAACCTGCGACCCCGCCTACCTGCACCATGCGCTGGAAACGGCCCGCACGGCCAGCGCCATGACCGATTTGGTGCGGCAGAGTTTTTTCACCGAAAGCGCAAAAAAATACCTCGCCGTGGAGGCGAGGAAGATTTACGAGGCGGGCGTGTCGGTGGCGTTTCACTTGCAGGAATTGGAACCGAAGCCAGAAAACCTGGAACAGGCGTTCCAGTTCATGGAGAAAAGCAGGAGTTTGATTTTGCTGGAAGAACTGCACAAGGAGGCGGCCAGCCAGTTGGTGAAAATCCCCGATAGCCTTACCTACCAACGGCAGGTGCTGCGGCAGGAAATACTGCGGTTGGAGACGGCGTTCCAAACATCGAAAAGCGATATGGCTGCTTCGCAAAAAATCAACCAGCAGTTGGTTTCTGCCAAGCAAAATTTCCATGAATTAGAGGAATGTATTGCGGTAAAATACCCAGATATAGTTCGAGTAAAACAGGATATGGAGCAGGTTGGCCTCCCCGAAATTAAATCGAAATTGAATGCGGGCGAAGTGGTGCTTGAGTATTTAATCACGGACGATGATTTGTTTTTATTAAAAATCTCAAATCAAACTGTTTCCCTTTCAAAAGCCGCACTGCCATTGGGTTTTCAGCAGCAAGTGATTGATTTTATCCAATTATTAAAAGACGAGAACAAGGCATTAAATTCAGGCTTGGATATTTCCGTATATCAGGATTTTGCGAAGAAAAACCGGGATATAGCCCGCATATTGCTCGGCAGTGAATTAAATAAAAAAGAAACGAACCTTTTGGTTATTCCAGACGGCTGGCTGAGTTATTTGCCGTATGAATTGCTGCTGACTAGCGATAATTTTTCGCAGCAAAAGGTGGATTATTCCGACCTGCCGTATCTGTTCCGGCAATGTCCGGTGCGCTATGCCTTTTCCGCAAATTTGCAGTTCAACCGCCCAGACCGCCCCGGTCGGCACAATGGCGACATGCTGGCATTTGCGCCGGAATACAAAAGATCCGCCAACCCGGAACTGACCACCCGTGGGGGCTTCTCCAAGCTGACCCAAACCATTGAAGAGGTAAAGAACATCCAGCAGCTGTTAAGTGGAACAGTGGTGACGGGGCCGCAGGCCAATGAAAAAGCATTCAAGGAAAGCGCCGGGCGGTACGGCATCCTGCACCTCGACATGCACTCATTCACCGACGAGGACAACCCGATGGTGTCCGGCCTGATTTTCTCCGACAACGCTGATGACGAGGACGATGTGCTGCGGGCCTATGAGCTGCAAGGCATGAAGCTGAACGCCCAACTCGCCGTGCTGAGCGCATGTAACACGGGCAGCGGCAAATTGGAAAAAGGGGAGGGGGTAATGAACCTCGGCAGGGGCTTCCGGCAGGCGGGCGTACCGAATATCGTGATGAGCCTATGGCAAGTGGACGACGAATCCACCCGCCAAATCATGGGCAGCTTTTACGGCCACCTAATGGCCGGGCTATCCACCGACGATGCCCTGCGGCAGGCCAAATTGGACTACCTCAACGGCGGGCGCAAGACCTTTCCGTTCTTCTGGAGCGCCTTCGTGCTGATGGGCGACAACGGTGGACTGACGTTTCTGCAAAAGAAAAATGCCACCATGATGCCCCTTTCGTTGGGCATACTTGGTGCGTTACTGTTGGGCAGTGGGGCATGGTTTTTTTATAAAATGCAGCGGAGATAGCTAATTTCGCCTTCATGCCCTTGCGTTTTTTTACATCCAACCCTTCTGATTCGAAGCTCATCGAATGTATCCGCAATGGCGGACAGGAAAGGGAATGGGCAGCGGGGAAGCTGTTGAACCAGCATATTTTTTATGTAAAAAAACTCGCCAAGCAGTTCAACCTGCCCGAAGAAAGAGTGCTGGATGCGTACACCGATGCGCTAATGCTGCTCCTCGACCATGTGGCGCAAGGCCGCTTCCGGGGCGATAGCAAACTGTCCACTTACCTCTACCAGATTTTATTCAACAAATGCCGTGACCTTTTGAAAAAGCCCTCCACTAATACCGTGGAACTGACCGAATGGACGGAAGGTTGGGACGACCAAAGCCGCTCATTGCTGATAGATTTCATCGAAAAAGAAGACGTGGCCAACTTGCACCGCTACCTCGACCAAATTGGGAAAACCTGCAAGCAGGTATTGCTAGATTGGGGTTACTGGGGCTATAGCATGGAAGAAATTGCGGAGCGAACCGGTATGGCCGACGGCGAGCAAGCCAAAAAACGGAAGTATAAATGCCTGCAAAAACTGAAGGAAATAATGAAAGTGGTTTAGAGGGTTTAGAAAGTTTAGTTTTAAACCCGTACCTAAACCCTCTAAACCCTTCTAAACCCTCTAAACCTTCTAAACCGCCAACAAA
Source organism: uncultured Saprospiraceae bacterium (assembly GCA_964442355.1). Taxonomy (GTDB): domain Bacteria; phylum Bacteroidota; class Bacteroidia; order Chitinophagales; family Saprospiraceae; genus UBA6168. The sequence continues at coordinate 12,451 of CAYTZS010000110.1, forward strand.
TGAATCATTACGATAAAATAGAACAATACTTCCAAGGCCAACTCTCACCAACCGAGCGGCTTGCCTTCGAGCAGGAACTGGCCAATGACCGACAGCTTTCGGAAGCACTTGCATCCTACCGAACGAGCGAACTGGCCATCAAAGCAGCTGCCCGACAGCAATTGCGGAGCAAAGCAGCCGAGGCTTTCGCCAACCAAACACGGCCAGCGGGCAGAACGGTGCTGTTTCAACGGCTTGCCGTCGCAGCTGGCGTTGCGCTGTTGTTGGCGGCAGGGTTTTGGTGGATAAATGCGGACGGTGGGCAACCATCCTCGGAACAACTGTTTGCCCAATATTACGAGCTACCGCCGCCACCAACCGTAAGGAGTGGCCTCCTGCTTTCTGGTTCACCCTGGGAGGATGCCATTGAGGCTTATTCAAAACAGGATTACCAAACGGCTATTCCTCGCTTCAGGGAGTTAATCAGCGTCCCTGATTTTCAGTTAAAAGAAACCGCTAGGCTACTGCTCGGCCTCTCCCTGCTGTCGAGTGGTGCAGCAGAAGAATCCGTTTCGGTTTTTGGAGAAATAAGCACCACCAGTTCTCTCCGCCAAGACGCTGAATGGTACGGGGCTTTGGCTTTGCTCAAAGTAGGCAAGGCAGCGCAAGCAAAAGCGGCCTTTGAGCAAATTGCCACACAGGAGCGTCATTTCAAGAAAAATGAGGCAGCGGCCATTTTGGAGCAACTGTAACGCCACTCATTTAGATAACGCCACCCGGAAAAGGCTCGCACGAACGCTCGTGCGAGCCTTTTTATTTAAACATAACCCTCCCTTCATATTCACTTCATACAACCATTCGACCTTGCCCTCTAAATTTTAGCACCTTTTTATGATACAAAATCAAGCTTTTCGCAGAAGAACGAGCACACCATTAACCATTTTCCAAACAAGAAAAACCGTAATCATGCCAATCAAAAAAAGCTCAGAACAGGTAACCCAAGAAATCTTCGACATCCTCCAGCGCAGAGGCCAGGAGGCGTACATCGGCGAACCCGTAAGCCAGATAGAACACGCTTGCCAATCGGCGCAACTTGCAGAGGCAGAGGGCTACGATGAGGAGGTCATTTTGGCCGCTTTCCTGCACGATTTTGGTCACCTCTGCGCCTTGCCAAATGAAGACGAAATGCCCGGCTTGGGCATCTTGCGACACGAACAAGTAGGGGCAAACTACTTGAGCAAATTGGGCTTTTCCGAAAAAATCTGCCGCTTGGTGGAGGGTCACGTACAGGCAAAGCGTTACCTGACCTTCAAAAACAGCCAATATTTTGACAAACTCTCCGATGCCAGCCGACAGACCCTCGCCTGGCAAGGTGGCAGAATGGACGCCGAGGAAGCCGATGCCTTCGAGTCGCATTTTCTTTTTGAACTGATGATAAAAATGCGCCACTGGGACGAGGCTGCGAAGGAAATAAACCAGCCGTTACCGGACTTGGAGAGGTACCAGGCGATGTGCCTGCGGCACCTGCGCCGCCATTCGGGTTTGCACTCGCTGCCAGCAGCTGCTTGAATTTTACAATCAAAACAATCAAAAAATGCCACTCCAACTTATTGTGTTTGACATGGCCGGTACTACCGTCCACGACAGCGACAATGTGCATGAATCGCTGATTTATGCTTTTGCAAAATTCAGCTATGCCATTGACCGGGAAGATGCCAACAGCGTGATGGGCATTCCGAAGCCCGTTGCCATCCGAATGTTGCTCACACAAAAATTCCACCTCGAACCCACACAGGAAGACATCGAGGCTATCCACAAGGTTTTTCTTGAAAACATGCTCTCTCACTACCGCACTAGTCCCGATGTGCGCCCCACGCCTTTTGCGGAGCGTACCCTGCGCACCCTGCGCAAGCTCGGCGCAAAAGTGGCGCTCAACACCGGCTTTTCCTCCGACATCACCAACACCATCATTGACCGCCTCGATTGGCAAGACATGGTGGATGCTTGGGTCAGCGCAGACGAGGTGGAACAAGGGCGTCCACACCCCGACATGATTCACCTGTTGATGGAGGAGTTTGACATCACTGACCCAAAACAGGTCGCAAAGGTTGGCGACACGCCTGCCGATTTGCACGAGGGCACCAATGCTGGCTGTGGTTGGGTCATTGGCATTACGAGTGGCTCGCACACCCGTGAAGAGCTGGAGCCACACCCCCACACACACCTCGTGGACGATATTTGGCAGGTAGTCAACATCACCGTGGACGAGTTTGCGCATGCGTAGCTCGATGAACTTGAACTTGGAAGCAAGAAGCGAACACGCATCGAGCCAACCACTGCCGACCGTCCATCATTTACCGACCACTGTGATAGCCGCACTCGCTGCTGCTGCCACCTATACCTGCATGTACGCCTTCCGAAAGCCATTTACCGCCGCCACTTTCGATGGGCTGGTGTACGCAGGTGTCAGTTACAAAGTATGGCTCGTGGTGGCGCAGGTGATGGGCTACATGGTGAGCAAGTTCTACGGCATCCGTTTTATCTCCGAACTGAAATCGGCCGGACGCATGCGAAGCATCGTATTGCTCATTGCCTTCGCTTGGCTTTCGCTGCTTGGTTTTGCGCTGGTGCCTGCCCCTTGGAACATCGGCTTTTTGTTCCTCAACGGTTTGCCGCTTGGCCTGATTTGGGGCATCGTGTTTAGCTACCTCGAAGGCCGCCGCATGACCGAAGTGCTCGGCGTGGCGCTCGCCAGCACTTTCATCTTTGCTTCCGGGTTTGTGAAAAGCATTGGCAGTTGGATCATGGTGGACTGCGGACAAAACCATTTTTGGATGCCCTTCGTGACTGGTGCGTTGTTCATCGTGCCCTTGGCCGGGGTGGCTTGGTTGCTCGACCGCACGCCCCCGCCCGATGCGCACGACCTCGCTGCCCGCTCCGAGCGCCGGCCCATGACGGGGGAAGAACGCCGTGCTTTTTTGCAAAAATTCTTGCCGGGCATTGTCGTTTTGGTGGCGGCCTACCTCCTCCTGACAGCACTGCGTGACCTCCGTGACAACTTTGCCGCTGAGATGTGGCTAGAGCTGGGCTATGGCGACCAACCCGCCATTTTTACCCAAACCGAGTTGCCCGCCACGTTGGTCATACTTGGCTCGATGAGCCTGTTGGTTTTTGTAAAAAACAACCACAAAGCTTTGTTCATCAATCACTTATCTATCTTACTGGGCTTGGTGCTGGTGTTTTCGAGCACCTTGCTTTTTTCACAAAAGCTGTTGAGCGCCCCGCTTTGGGCGATGCTCAATGGCGTCGGCCTCTACCTCGCCTACGTGCCGTTCAATTGCCTGTTGTTCGAGCGGCTGATAGCCGCTTATCGCCAGCCGGGGAACGTAGGGTTCATCATGTACCTGGCCGATGCTGTTGGCTACCTCGGCAGCGTGGCGGTGCTGCTGTTGAAAGAGTTCATTGATGCGGAAATCACTTGGAGCCGGTTTTTGGTAGGGGCGAACCTGTGGGCGTCGGTGCTGGGCATCGTACTGATGGGATTTTCGGTCAGCTATTTTTTGAAAAAACAATCAACTACAATAAAATGAACGCCATAGTCATCGGCGCAGGAATCGTCGGCTTGGCCACAGCAAGGGCACTTGCCGTGCGGGGCCACAAAGTCAAGGTATTCGAGCGCAGCCAGCAGGCCGTGGGTGCCAGCATCCGCAATTTCGGCATGGTTTGGCCCATCGGGCAGCCAACTGGAGGGCTGTACGAAACCGCCCTGCGCAGCCGCTCCATCTGGAAAGAAACCTGCACCGAAGCGGGCATTTGGCACGCCGAAAACGGCTCGCTCCACCTCGCCTACCACGACGACGAGTGGGCGGTGCTGGAAGAGTTTGTTGCTGAAAATCAGGCAGTTAGGCCAGTCGTTTCTTTGCTTTCGAAAAAACAGGTGCGGGAAAAATCTGCCATCGCTGTGCTGAATGGGTTGCGTGGGGCGCTGTGGAGCAGCGACGAGGTCATCGTTGACCCACGGGAGGCAATTGGCAAAATCCCCGCTTTTTTCACCGAAAAATACGGCGTTGAATTCCATTTCGGCCTAGCGGCAACGGAGGTGCGAACAGGCCGAGTCCGCACGGGCGATGGCCGCTGGCACTTGACCGATAAAGTCTTCATTTGTTCCGGGCAGGACTTCGAAACGCTGTACCCGCAAGCCTTCACTGACAGCGGCATCACCCGCTGCAAGCTTCAGATGATGCGTACCCCGACGCAGCCTGCCCACCTCGGCGCCTCGCTCTGCGCTGGCCTCACGCTCACGCATTACAAGGCGTTTGAAAAACTGCCTTCTCTGCCCGCGCTGCGCCGCCGTTTTGAGGCGGAAATGCCAGAGTATTTGAAGTGGGGCATCCACGTCCTCGTTTCCCAAAACCAGCTCGGTGAAGCCACCCTCGGCGACACCCACGAGTACGGTCTCCACCACGACCCCTTCGACCGCTTGGAGCTTAACGACCTCGTTATCAAATACTTGGAAACATTTTGCCGACTGCCGAAGCCACAGATTACAGAGACGTGGCACGGCATTTACCCGAAACTACCAAATGGAAAAAGCTGGCTGGTGGTCGAGCCGGAAGCGGGCGTCACCATTTTGAACGGCCTGGGCGGGGCAGGCATGACGCTGTCATTTGGGATGGCGGAGGAGGTGGTCAGCCGATGAGCAACGGCTTCCCCGCCAGCGCCCTCGCCAAGGCCAACACTGCCAACAAGCCGTAGAGCAAGCCTGCCGTCAGCGTCAGTTTCACGTTTTTCAGGAGATAAAACGAAAGTATCGGCAGCACCTGCAAGGCGTGCATCCCGATGAAATGAGCGATGCGGGGATCGCCGTATTTGGTGCTCCAGTTCAGGATGGGAAGGCCCTCGCCGCCGTCCGGGCCACCAATCGTGTGCGTCAGGCGGGAACCCATGACGAAGCCTTCCAAGGAAAAAACAACGAACAATACAATACCCAGCCGGATGCCCCAGACATAGTAATCGGGCAGGTCTGGGAAGTCGTTTTTGAAAAAAAGCAGGCCGAGATAGCCCGTCCAAACCGTCACGACCGTGGCGGCCAGCGCCATCATGGTGAACAAAAACCCGTAAAGCGCACTGCTTTGGTTGTAGTGCGAAAGCTGACCCCGTCCCGCTTGCAAGGCGATGTACGCAATCTCGAAACCGAGTAGCAAAATCACCATCCAGTTGTAGGTTTTCAGGTTGATGGCCGAGCCGAGGTAGTGGGCGTACCAGCCCATTGCCCATGAAAAAAGGAGCGTGGACATGGCGAACTTGAAAGGCTTGTACCAAGCATTCACGCCCATGACCTGAATGTTTGTCGTTCTTGCCAGGATGAAAAAGACGATCGCCGCCAGCAGGCATAGCCAGCCGAAGTAGTACAATGCCTCGTTCCTCGCCTTGAGTGTTTCTAAAAAATGGAGCATGAGCAGGCGATTTTTATTGTTTTTTGGCACTTGCCTCG
>CAYTZS010000111.1:0-17879 GCA_964442355.1 uncultured Saprospiraceae bacterium
GAAAAGGTACTCGGCGAGCGCCTTGGCCAGCTCCGTTTTACCCACCCCAGTCGTTCCCAAAAACAGGAACGAACCGATCGGCCGCTTCTCGTTGCTCAAGCCGGTGCGGCTGCGCCGAATGGCGTCCGAGACGGCCTCCACGGCCTCCTCCTGCCCCACGACCCGCTTGTGCAGCTCCTCTTCCAGGGGCAGCAGTTTTTCTTTGTCGCTCTGCAACATCCGGGTGACGGGGATGCCCGTCCAGCGGCTCACAATTTCGGCGATGTCCTCGGCGTCCACTTCCTCTTTGACGAGGAGCTTGCCGCCAGTTTGCATTTCCTGCAACTTCTGATTGAAGCTGTCGAGGCGTTTTTGCACCTCCGGAATTTTGCCATAGCGAATCTCGGCCACCTCGCTGAACTTGCCCTCCCGTTCCAAACGGGCAGCGTCCAGTTTCAAGTTTTCAATGTCCTCCTTGGCCGATTGGATGCCGTTCACGACTTCCCGCTCGCTCTCCCATTTGGCCTTGAGGGCATTGCGTTTTTCCTCCAAATTTGCCAAATCCTGGTTGATGCGGGCTATTTTCGGCTCGTCGTTTTCCCGCTTCATGGCCTCCCGCTCGATTTCGAACTGGCGGATTTTGCGTTCCACTTCGTCGAGTTCTTCAGGCATGGAGTTCATTTCGAGGCGCAAACGGGCAGCTGCCTCGTCAATCAAGTCAATGGCCTTGTCCGGCAGAAAGCGCTCGGTGATATAGCGGGTGCTGAGTTGCACCGCAGCCACCACGGCCTCGTCCCGGATGGTAATCTTGTGATAGGTCTCGTAACGCTCTTTCAGGCCCCGCAGGATGGAGATGGCGTCCACTTCCGAAGGCTCGTCCACCGTCACGACTTGGAAGCGGCGTTCGAGCGCCTTGTCGCTCTCGAAGTACTTCTGGTACTCGGCGAGCGTGGTGGCGCCGATGGCCCGGAGGTCGCCACGGGCAAGGGCCGGCTTGAGGATGTTTGCGGCATCCATCGCCCCTTGGCCCTTGCCTGCGCCTATCAGCGTATGAATCTCGTCAATGAACAGGAAAATGCGGCCCTCGGCGCTCAGCACCTCCTTCACCACCGATTTAAGGCGCTCCTCGAACTCACCCTGGTATTTTGCGCCAGCAATCAAAGCGCCCATGTCGAGGGCGTAGATTTCCTTGTCCCGAAGGTCTTCCGGCACGTCGCCGTTGACGATGCGGTGCGCCAAGCCCTCGGCAATGGCGGTCTTTCCCGTACCCGGTTCGCCGACCAGAATCGGGTTGTTCTTCGTGCGCCGGGCGAGAATGTGCAGCACCCGCCTGATTTCCTCGTCCCGCCCGATGACGGGGTCGAGCTTGCCAAGCTTGGCCCGCTCGTTCAGGTTCACGGCGTATTTCGACAGCGACTGGTAGGTTTCCTCGGCGCTAGCGGAGGTCACTTTGCTGCCCTTGCGCAAGTCGTTGATGGCGTTTTTCAGCCCTTTCTCGTTCACGCCGCTATCTTTCAGCATTTGCGAAACGGAGTCCTTGACGACCAAAATGGCCATGAGCAGGTGCTCCAACGCCACGTATTCGTCGCCAAATTCTTTGAGGAAACTGTTCGCCCGCTGCATGATTTCGTTGGTGGTGCGGCCCATGTACTTGCCAGCCTCACCAGCCACCGTGGTGGTCGGATAGCCCTTCACGATGCTGTTTGTGGCCTTGCGCAGCACGTCGTAGTTGACGCCGAGCTTTTTGAAAACAAATGGCGTCACGCTCTCGTCCACGTCCATGATGGCGGCGAGGAGGTGGCCCGGCTCTATTTGCTGGCTGTTGTTTTCCATCGCCAACTGCTGCGCCCGCTGGACGGCTTCTTGGGATTTGATGGTTAGATTATTTAGGTTCATTGCTTTATGGTATTTGAAATTGTGTTTGGGGTACTTTGCCCGTTGCCCAATCAGTTTTATCAATTTAAAACGGTTAACATTAGGGGGTGGTTCAATGGGTGTGCCATGTGTTTTATCAGCGGAATTTGGCGGGGATTTTAGGAAATAGGGTGACATTTTGGCGGGGAATGTTGGATATGGGGTGACAGGGTGGCGGGTGGTGTTTTGCTTGGCTCAAAATCTGGAAACTGTGTATTTTGTGGCTCACAAATCAAGCTCCGATGAAAAAGCAAAAACCAAAAGTTGACGTTGACCAAGTGCTAGCGACCATTGACCGCACTTTGAAAGAAATCAGAGAAGGTTTCAAGCCGGAAGAACTGACCACTGAAGAACGTGCAGAGGTTATGAAAGGAATCATGAAAGTCATCGTGCAAGCGCACAAGTGCAAATTGAACCTCCGTATTTCAGAATTGGAGGAATCCAATCCAAATGCCTCCACCCGTGAAGCGATGATTTACGCCTTAACCTCATTACCGGATGATTTACCTACAAAGTCACTGTTGGAGCTGGCAAAGTGTATGGCGGAAATGTGGGAGAATCGGAAATCAAAAGTAATTTAGCGGATTGTTCACCCTTTCAAATACATAAATCACCTCATGCACCTCGCAGCAGTCTGGTTCCATCGACACTTTCTTTTCAATGACACTTCTTTCAACTTTGGAGGAAAGCACTTCTATGATTTCAATCTAAAAGACAAGGTTTTGACCATCAGCCGGGCAGAAAACCACAGATGGATAGATAATTTTTTTGCCGAGGACAGCCCGAATTTGACCCTCCTTTCAGCCATTGTGGGCAGTAATGGTTCTGGAAAAACCACTCTACTGAAAGATATCATTGCGGGGGCGACCGAAAGCCAATATCCACAAGGGATTTTACTTGTCTTTGAAAGCTCTAATGGAAGTGTTTGCCTGCTTAATAACACTAAACTGAGTATTCAAAGTGGAGGTTTTACCATAAGTGAGTGTACTCCCAAGATTGAAACTGTTTTTTACGCTCCTTTCTTTGAAGCCAGCAAATTCTATCAAGAGTACGGGTCAAGCAATATTGACATTTCAACCGACAGGTTGCTTTATTTTGACAAGGAATCAAACGAATCTAAAGAAGATAGCGACGCTATTTTGGAGCATTCGTACCAAAATACATATCGGCGGTTTGACTTCCTCCGAACCTCTTTCGCTAAAAGCCTTTACAAATACTTTAACCTTCCTTCTATAGAAAAGTCGAGACTAAGCTTCAGAAGCTCCAATTACCCACCTAATATTTTCAATAACACTCCAACTGCTTTTATTCCCTTCATTGAAAAATTGATTAAGATATGGCGGGCGGAAATCCATGCAATATCAGATGAAGAAAGGCTTGGAAAAGCCAAACTTTGGTTTCTGAGAAAATTGATGAATAGCATTTTTGCTCCTTTGGAGGCAACCAACCATTTCTTGGAGGAGGGAAGAGTTTCTATGCAGGGAAGCAATGAATTGGACGGGCTGCCGCTCAAAGAGGCTTTAGAAAAATTTCTGGACAGCCACTCTTTTATAGAATCACAGCACAACAGACGACCCAATGCAACCTTGCCAACTCAGCAAATCAAAGACCTTATCAATACCTGCTTCGAGACAATAGATACCCTTCCTACAACAAGTTTTAAAAATCGTCATAATATTGAAATAGAACTTGATTTTGAAGCTGCGAGGAAGATTTTGGAGGCTGAAAAGACATTCTTGAATAGCATGACAACTTTCAAGGATGCCCCTATCGGATTTATTGACGCAGAGCCTGACATCGAATTAAGTACAGGGGAGAAAGCATTGCTCGATTTGTTTTCCCGATTCAACTTCGCCATTGAGCTAATTGAAAAGAAGAAGCGAGACGAAGAATACAACCAAGATTTCCCAAAGCATTTCATTCTGTTTTTGGACGAAGGCGATATTACTTTTCACCCAAAGTGGTTGAAAATGTATGTCAATAGAATTGTCGAGGTGCTGCCAAAGATGTTTGAGGAGAAATTTAAAGACTCGACCGTCCAAATCATTATCACCACCCACTCCCCCTTCATCCTCTCCGACCTTCCCAAGGAAAACGTCATTTTCCTCAAAAAAGGTGAAGATGGCAAGTGCCAGGTCGTGGAGGGAATGAACGACATGAAACAAACCTTCGGTGCAAACATCCACACGCTTTTATCCGACGGCTTTTTCATGGATGGCTTGATGGGGGATTTTGCAAAAGGGAAGATTGACAAGGTTATCCGGTATTTGAACAGAGAACTGAACCCCGGTGAAACAATGACGGAGGATGAAGCTGTGAAAATCATTGACATGATTGGCGAACCAATTTTGAAACGGCATTTGCAGCAGCAAATTCAATATCGCAAAAATGACAAGCGAGACGAGCAAATAGCAGAACTGAAAAAGCGCATCGAAAAATTGGAGAACGAAAAGAACCCAAAGCCATGATAAACATACGCCATCCACGGCTTCACGAATTCGCCCTGTGGCACTACGATGCGCTTGTTGAATATTTTCAGCGACCCGGCACTTCGTTCACAATCAATGAATTAGATGAAATAAACCAGCAGATAGGGCAAGTGCTTGAGGGATACGATTTCAAAAAGATCGTACTTGCCGAGCCACAGGATTTGGAGGTATTGAAAGCCGGGTTAGACCAACAAAACGATCCGCCGGATTTCTCAAGGCTGGTGGATTTGTATGAAGTCTTTGCCAAGACTTCGAGCAAGATGAAGGATGGTTACAATGCCTTTGTACTTTTTAAAAACCTCGATATTTCAGTTTGCCCCTACTGCAATCGGAACTTCATCCGAAACGCCAGAAAGCGACGAACTTCACAGTTCGACCATTTCTATCCAAAAGATAGGTACAAGCTGTTTGCTGTTTCGTTTTTCAATTTGATTCCAGTCTGCAAAGTCTGCAACCATTTGAAAAATAACAATCAGAAGCAATTGCCAAATCCTTACGACACACGCTATGATTGGAATTCGCTAGCTAAATTCGAGTTGAAAATCAAGGCGGCAGATTTTTACTACAATCCAAAATCCGTGGAGATAGAGTTGAAAGCTAAGGATGTAAAAGTTGAAGAAATAGTGGAAAACATGAAGGATGTTTTGGAATTGAAAGACCTCTACGCCCAACACTCCGACTATGTGGTCGAACTCATCCAAAAGAAATACCTCAACAGCGACGACTACCTGAACGCCCTTTTCAAGCAGTACGAGGGAACGCTTTTCAGGAATAGGGAGGACTTGCTTCGGCTCGTTACTTCCAATTTTGTGGACGATAAAGACCTGAAAAACAGGCCGTTGTCGAAATTGACCATGGATATTTCGGAGCAGCTTGATTTGTGAGCCGGGGTGCTGCCCCTGCGCCTCGTGGACTTCCTGAACGAAATGACCGCCCGCCACCTCCTCGAAACGGACGGGGCGACATGGCGGTTCCGGCACAGGATCTTACAGGAGTATTTTGCGGGGCAGTGGCGGGAGTAATTGTCCGAATCACGGATTTGACAGATTTTGGGATTCCACGGATTGTGGCGTTCAGCGCAATCCATAAATCCGAGTAATCTGTGATTCAAACAGTTTCTTACATTTGGCACAAAAACAAACGATGAAATCCACCATCCTCCTTCTTTTCCTCGTGCTGCTCCTGACCAATTGCAGCCAGGATTCCAAACCTGCCGATGCTCAAACTGCCGACGCCTACGAACTGGTCTGGTCGGACGAATTCGAACAGCCTGGCCCGCCGGACTCCACGAAATGGAACTATGATGTGGGTGGCCACGGCTTTGGCAACAATGAGTTGCAGTTTTACACCGAGCGCCGACCGGAAAACGCACGGGTAGAGGGCGGCAAGCTCATCATCGAGGCGAGGAAGGAGCAATGGGACAGCTCCAACTACACCTCGGCGAAGCTCGTGTCCCGTGGGAAGCAGAGCTGGCTGTACGGGAAGTTTGAAGTTAGCGCAAAATTGCCGAAAGGCAGGGGCACTTGGCCCGCCATCTGGATGATGCCAGAGAAGGACACGCACGGTGGCTGGCCCGCCAGTGGCGAGATTGACATCATGGAGCATGTGGGCTTCAATCCCGGCGTGGTGCACGGCAGCGTTCACACGGAGGCGTACAACCACGTCATTGGCACACAAAAATCCGATACGCTGGCCGTTCCGGATGCGATGGACGCCTTTCATGCATACACCGTGGAGTGGTCGGCAGATTCCCTGTTTTTCTTCATTGATGGGAAGCGCTACCACAGCTTTGCCAACGAGCACAAAACCTACAAGGAGTGGCCCTACGACCATCCTTTTTACCTCATCCTGAACATCGCCGTGGGCGGCAACTGGGGCGGACAAAAGGGCGTGGACGACAGCATTTGGCCGCAAAAAATGGAAGTGGACTACGTGCGGGTTTACCAAAAGAAATCGCAGGGGTAAAAGTGATTTTGGCTGAAGCCGGAATTCTACATCCGACGGCATGATTTGCCTTTTGGATATGCTACCTTTGACAGAAACACATTTCCAAAAATTTTCATGATGAAAAAATGCTTGACCATTCTCGTCCTGCTCGCCTTTGCAGCAGGCCTTTTCGCCCAAATCACTGTCACCAACGCCACCTTTCCCGTAGCGGGCGATACGCTGCGCACGGCCATTGACTACTCGCCTCCTTCTGGCATATCGGTGTTCACCCCGCCGGGCGGCAATCAGGTCTGGGATCTGAGCAGCTTGGAGGCCGAAGTGACCCAAGAACTTGTCTTCCGCTCTGCCAATGGGGGCACCGTGGGCGCTCAAGTGCCCGGTGCCGAATTGTTCGCCTTCGGTTCGCTCGGTTCGGAATCGTACTACAATGTGACGGACACCAAGTTTGAACTGCAAGCCTACTACGGCATCTTGCCCTACGACCTTGTTGCCAATAATATCTTTGAGTACTACCCGCCGCTGCCAGAGCGCCGTGCGCCACTGAATTTTTTCGACATCAATGCCGCCTCTTCGGGCTTTCTTGAATTGTTCGTTCCCTCTGCCTTTTCGCCAGTTTTGATGTTACAATTGGCCGCACAAACGAACAATGCACAGATAGACTCGATGCGCTACCGGGTAGCCATCAGTGAAATATCCGCGGTGGATGGTTACGGCACCATGAGCATTCCCGGCGGTACTTTCGATGTGCTGCGGGAAAAGCGCACCCAATACACGGAAACCCGAATTGATGCCAAAATCCCCCCGCTCGGCTGGCTGGATATCACCGATAACGCCATTCAGGCCGGTTTCTTTGGCTTGGGCGTGGATACCACGGTCGCCTTCTACTTCCACAACGACGTGGCGAAGGAACCCATCGCCATCGTGACCTTGAACAATGAGCAGAACGCCGTCACGCAGGTAGTGTTCAAGAACACCACTCCTCCAGTGGTGGATGGGCTGGAGGAGGCAAATGCGGCAAATCTTTCTATCAAAATTTCGCCAAATCCCGTTGGCGATGAGGTGGTCGTTGATTTCAAAAACCTTGTTCCCGGCAGCTATCGCTTGGTCATTTTCGACGAACTGGGGCGGGCAACTGTGGAGCGAACTGCACAGCTGGGCAACGGAAATACGGAACGCTTGGACTTGTCCCGCCTCCCGCCAGGCGTGTATTTTTTAGGCGTTTTCGATGAAAACAACAAGGTTTTGTGCAAGGAGAAGCTGGTGAAAATTGGCAAGTGAGTTGTCTTAATCACGGGCTGGTGGTTGGCCACGAGGTACTGAAACGCATCCTCGTACTGCCCCGCCAGACCTTGGTGCAGGATTTGGAGGCCGTGCTACTGGTCAGCCTCCAACGCTTCGAGTATTTTCGAGACAAAGTTGAATAAAGCAATAGAGGGTTTTTCGAGACTGTTCAAAGTCAAACTGTTCTTTCATAACGCAAATTTATCGCTTGTTTGCTTTGACATAGTTTGATGAACACTCTTCATTAGCCATTCTTACACAAACCCCATTAATTCATGGGATGATGTTGCCCCCTATTTCACTTCCTCCAACACAGCATCTTTCGGTAGCAACAATTTGTCCAGCGGCATATCTTTCTCAAGTTCCACTTGGATGCAGCGGCGGCCAATCGGCACGTTGTTCACGTATGATTCCTCGCCCATTGTCAGTCCTTGCCACATGTAGAGGCGGGTGCGGTACTTTTCGATGACCCACGCATCGCACTCGATTTCGCCGACCTTGGCCTTGCCATCGGGCACGGCACCCATGTTTTTCAGCATTTCGGTGGTTACTACCACCATGTCTTTGGTCTTGTATTTTTCGGCCATCGCCATGATTTGGCGACTGTCGAAATAATGGGCTTTTTTCGTTTTCGGAAAATACTGGTAGCGACGCTCGCCCTCCAAGTACTGCACCTCGTTCGTTTCCTCGTGCATGTTCTGGAGTTCGGTGGTCGTGCGGGTGTACTTGGCCTCCCGCCAGCCCCAATGGTCGAAGAACACATGCTCCGTGCCGTTCACCGCTCCGTCGATGCGGAAAATGAACGCTCCCTTTTCAATGCCGTAGCGCTTGTAGCCAGCCGCCACCATTTCCGCAGCCGAGCGTGCCCCGTCTGCCTCCGATGATGTTATGGTTGATTCAGCCTGTGGAGCTGGATTGGCCACAGCCAATGCTTTTGGCATTGGAGCAGTTGTAGAAACTGGGGGATTTTGGTTGGAGCAGGCAAAAAAGTTCAAAGCCAAAGCGATGGCGGACAGTGAATTCCAGTTGAGTTTCATCGGAAAAACGGATTGCGTTGGGGAGGGCAGCACTACGTTGCAATTACTTTGCCTAAAAATGCGCAAGCGCTTTGTCAAAAGTCCCCTCAAAAACGCCGATTGTGGCCAATTTGCTGGTGTTTCCGTGACTTGAGGCACAGTGTTGCGTCTTGTTTTCAAATGTCTGTGTTCATTAATTGTATATGGAAATTGCGAAGGGCTGCCCCGAAACGTCGAGGCAGCCCTTCTTTTTCTTGCGTATAAAACTGTTAGTCAACAAGCACCAACTTGCCCGTAGCTACTTCGTTGGCCGTTTGCAGGCGGAAGAAGTAAGTTCCAGCCATTGGTAAATCCAACCTATTGATTTTCAGCTCATTGTATCCCTTCGCAAAATCTCCCTGCTTCACCATCACCAGCCTTCCGGCTGCATCGGACACGGTCAAAGTTGCCTCTTGCGCCTCATCGAGCTTGAACAAAAGCGACGTGGCTTCCCGGAATGGGTTGGGCTTCGCCAATAAGCTGGATGACAGGCCATAGACACTGGTTGCACTATTACCAAAATCCAACGACAGGTCGAGCAGTTCGCCGTTTTCGAAGTATGCCTCAGCCTGCGTGTAGCCGGAATTGATGCGCAGTGCCTGCGAGAGGTTAGCGTTTTCTTTTGCTGTGAAAACCAAGCTGAAAAGCACAGCGCCATCTGGCAGGCTGGCAGGCACGGCATCGTTCCACGAAGTGGTAAGAATGCCCTCGTCCAAGAGGCGGAAGCCAAAGTTCGCTTCGCTCAAACCTGCCAGTTCGCCCATCTCAACCTGTTGGAAATCAAGCAAATTCGCATCAAACCGCAGGGTAAACTGGTAACCTATGATCTCCCTAAAGTTTTTCACGGTGAAATCAACTCGCTGCTCCTGTCCGGGTTGCAGGGAAGCATCTTGCACGCTGAGTTGCAGGATTTGGCCACTGCGCTCCTCGCTCGTCACGTCAAAATTGTTGGGGGCGGCAGAGCCGTTCACGTCGCCAACTTTAATCGCCACGAAGTCCACGGCGTCCATGTTCCCGTTGAAATCATTGATGTTGTAAACCTCCGGAAATACCTCCTCAAACGGATTGGTGGCATTTGGGAACACGTACCCGGCGTCCACAAAGCGCCAAGAATGGTTGTTGGCAAACGCATCAGTGATGTGCAAAACGGCCTTTTGCATTTCTACCAAATCGAAGGTGGTCACCGAGTTGGAGTGGTTCACGTCGGCAGCAATAATCTTGTAGGGCGAACTGAGCAGCAGGTCGCCGAGGATATGCTTTTTGATGAGCACCATGTCGTAGGTTGTCACACCGTTGAGCAGGTTCGAGTCCTTCTCCGGCGATACCGTGTAGTCGCCACCAAGTTGCACAGCCGCAAAACCGAAATTGCCACTGGCATCTGTCATGGCCGACTGCGAAAGCGGGTCGTTGAGGTTGACGTGAACGTCCTGCACGTTCTGCCCCTCCTCGTTGGTGATGGCACCGCCCACGCCGGCGTAAAGCGGGCTGCCGCAGGCGTTCATGTTGTCCTGGATGACAACGAAGGTGTTGCAGAAATCCTGGTTGCCGCTGGCATCCGTCACCCAAAGCTGGACGGGCTGCGTACCGAGGTCGTCGCAGTCGTAGGTGGCACCCGTGTCGTTGATATCCGGCGAAAACGAGAGGTGCAGCGTACCGGGACAGTTGTCGTAGCTGCCCGCATCGAAGTCACTGGCCCAAGTGCTCACCATGCCCGTCTGCATCAGCTCGATGATGAGGCCGTTCTTGCAGTAAGGCGTGGGCTTTTTGTCGTCTTTTACCAAAATCGTGATGGTGCAGGAAGCAACGTTGCCGCAGCCATCAAACACGTTGTAGGTGGCCGTGTAGCTACCGGGATTCACGTTCGTGAAGGGCCCGTAGCCGTTGCCGAAGCTGCTCGTCACGCTCACCGTCACGTTTTGGCTGCAGTCTTGGATGTTGGTCACTTGCGGCAGGGAAAAACTGGCCTTGCAGTTGGTGTCCACTGATACCTCCATGTTGGAGGGGCAAGTAAAAGTCGGCGCCGTGTTGTCCGTCACCATGACGATTTGCTGGTGCTCCCACACGCCGACGTTGCTGTTGGGCACATAGGTACACCAGTTGATGACCTTCCAAGTGCGTACAATTTTGAAACAAGCTGGGGCCGACACCGTGAATACTTGGTCGGTAAAATTGGTGGCCAACAGCTCGCAATCACTCGCGGTCACGGGGGCGTTGTACGGCGCAGGCAGGTTGGCTGGCGCAAGGTCTGCGAGGTTCACACAACCCGTGACGGCATAGTCCGGTGGGAAAACAACCGTTGCAGGTGTGTTGTCCACCGAGGTGATGGTCTGGTTGCAGGTACTGAAATTGCCATTGCCCAAAGTGGCTCGCCAAGTGCGCACAATGGTGCCCACGTCGCACATGTTCAGGTTGCTCACGTCGGTGTAGGTGATGACGGGCGTTCCACAAGCCGCCGTTGCAGTCGGCTGGCCGGTGAGGGTCAGGTCAAGGGGGTCTTGAGTGCAGTTCACCGTCACGTTCGGCGGGCAAAGGATGGCTGGCTGCGAGTTGTCGGACACGTGAACCGTCACCATGCACGAATTGGTGTTGCCACTGGCATCGGTACCCTGCATTTGCACGGTCACGTTGTCGCCCACGTCCTCGCAGCAGAATTTGACTGAAGGCCCATAAACGGGCTGCGTGCCACATGCTGCTTCCATCCGCCGCACGGAAAGCGATACAGGGCTACAATTGTCGTAGCTGCCGCTGTTGAAAGCATTGGGGTAAACGAGTGCCACGCCATTGCTGTTGAGCGTCACCACCGTGTACTGGGTACAAATCATGGTCGGCGAATCGTCGTCCACGACCGTGAGCTTGGAAGTGCAGGAGGCAGTGTTGCCACAGCCATCCGTCACGTTGTAGGTCAGGGTGTAAATACCAGGATTTACGTTGTTGATGACCCCTCCATTGCCTTGCACCTGCCCAAACGGCGTGTTGATGACGACCGTGAAACTGGTCGAACAATCGTCGGCGATGCCTACCGGCGGCAGGATGACCGTTGCCTTGCATTGCGTAGCAGAGGTGGTGCCAGCCGTCAGGTCAGCAGGGCAAGTGAGCGTTGGCGGGGTGGTGTCCTTCACTGCAATTATTTGCACGTGATTTTGGATGGTACTGGTACACCAGTTCACCACTGTCCAAGTGCGCAGAATTTTGTAGCCAGCTTGGCAAAGTGGAATGGTCTGGTCGCTGTAGGTGACGGCCATGTTGCAGTAGCCAGTGCCGTTGGGAATTGGGAAGCCACCGATGCTGGGTGCGCCTGTGTTTGAAGGCGACGTGTTTGGGTTAATGCAGTTGAGCATCGGCGCACCGAACCCGTCGTAGTGTGGCGGCCAAGTGATGTTGGCGTTGGTTGGCTTCAGGATGTTGATGGTTTGCAAGCAGGAGCTTGCGTAGCCGCCAGCATCCACTGCCATCCAGCTTCTGGTGATGATGGCCGAGTAGTTGGTGCCATTGCAACCAAGCACCTGCGTCTGGCTGGTGTGGCTGACAGTAAAATCGGAGCAGTCGGTGGCAGTGGCAGTGCCGGTGCTAGCTGGTGTTGTAGGGGCGGTACAAGCAACTGTGACGTTGGGTGGGCAGGTAAGGGTGGGTGCGAGTTTGTCATCGATATTTATGTAGCCCCAACAGGAGTTGCCTGTGGCCCAATGCTTTACTTTAACGCTGAGTGTTTGTCCGATGTAGTCTTCGTTGACTACTGGACTTGTCGGTATCGGTGCATTGCTCCAATCCATTACCGTCACTTCGAAGGCCGACGGGCCGTTCGGCGAACAGTTGGTTGGATTTTGCAGAATCATGTCATAGGTAATCGTGCCCTGGCAGGAGGCCGGGAGTGAGACGTTGGTGGAGGCAGAGCAGGCCATGCTGCACTGTGCGTTGAGTGTCGTGGCAGCGGAAAGCCCCAAGAGGAGAAGGCTGCCTTGTAGGATTAGGTGCTTTGTAGCACTTAATAAAGCGGACGTTTTGGTTAATGAACTGAAAAATGCCCGGTTTTGGCAAACGGGTGTAATCGTTTTTTTCATCGGATTACTGAATTTGTTTTAATTAAATCGGTGTTGAGCATATTGCTCCATACATAATAAATAACACAGCGTAAACTCCATCAAAATAAGGTGTTTCCGCATTTTTGTTATTTAAAAAACTATATAAAATAACAGCCCTAACTGGCGCAGTGCCAGCCGGATATTGCCTTTTTTAAATGATATGCTCGGGACATTGAAGGGATGCCCGGCGTATAGTGCCAATTAGTGTGGAATGCCCTATATCAGGGCGTCGGATTGATGCCGTTCAGCCAGACGAGCGAAACCCGCTGCCAGCCAGAACTTTGTAAATGGGTAGATGAATGCGAGATTAGAACGCTTTACGAAGCATTCAATGCTAGTGGTTGGGCCCTAAAGATTTTAGGAAAAAACAAGTGAAGAAAGAATGCGGAAAACGAGTGTGCGAAGTTTTGGATAATACTTTTCATGGGAAAATCGGTTACGGATTACAAAATCGGTTCGTTCAAGTAGGGCAAAGGTAAAAACTTCCAGCAAACAGCAAAAGGTTTTGTATTTTTTTAATATAAAAATCCCCCTGTCAGGGGTAGCTGACAGGGGGATTGTTTTAATGCCACATGTGGACAGTGTGCAGTTGATTGTTGGTTCTAACTGCTCATTCCAACTACATCATTATCATCTTCTTCACCGCCGTGTGCAACGGCGTTTCCAGTTTGTAGTACACCACCCCACCCGACTGCAAATCTGAGCGATCAATGGTCACTTCGTTGTAGCCCTTTTCGAACTGTTGGCGGATAGCCTTGAGCACTCGTCCGTCAGTGTCATAGAGGGTAAGAATAGCCTCGCCCCGCTCTGGCAGCGTGAACCCGATGCGGGTTGACTCCTTGAAAGGGTTCGGCTGGTTCTGATAAAGCTGGAAGCCAGCTGTGGTGTTCGATTCCTTCGGATTTGAAAACTCCAGTACTGGCTGCATCGCCTGCCCATCTGGCTGGTAAGCCAAGGCATCGGTGTAGCGAGCGGTCATCGAGAGCATTTCGCTCAGGCGGCCCGGCTTTTTCACCGTAAAACGAAGGTTGAAAAGGGCGTCGTCCTTTTTCAAGGCAGCAGGCTCTGGGTGGAACCATGCCATCGTGAGGACTCCCCGGTCGAGCATTGCCCTGCCGAAGGCTTCATCGCCCAGCGACGGCAGCACGCCCTTTTCAAAACCTCGCAATTCCAGATCGTCAGTTTCAAATTCTAATGTAAATTGTATGGCAAGCAGGTCGCTTGCGGTTGTCATTTTAATCGGCACGGTGATTTCATCGCCAGCCGCCAGTTCCCGGTCATCGGTGATGAAGGGTAGGACGGCACTGGTACGGTCGCCAGCCTC
The DNA here is from genome assembly GCA_964442355.1 of uncultured Saprospiraceae bacterium. GTDB lineage: Bacteria > Bacteroidota > Bacteroidia > Chitinophagales > Saprospiraceae > UBA6168. The sequence continues at coordinate 14,069 of CAYTZS010000111.1, forward strand.
GTCTGTCAAGCTAGGATTTGCATTGCCGTTTACGTCACCAATTTTTACCCCAACAAAATCCGCATCGGGTGTCTGCTGACCGAGGTTGCTCAAGTTCAGCGCCTCTGGGAACGGTGGGGTAAATGGGTTAGCAGGGTTCAGAAACACGTAGCTCTTGGGCACAAATCGCCATGAGGTATTGCTCGGAAAATCATCGTAAATGTGCAAAATCAATTTGCGCAGCTCCAAAATATCGAGTGTGGTCACTGCACCGCTGCGATTTACGTCGGCAGCGATTAGCTTGTAGGGCGATGTGAGCGGCAAAGTGCCGAGCACGTGGCTGGTCATCAGCGCCAAGTCGAACGACGTGACGCCATTGAGCGGGCCTTCGTCTTTTTGCGGAGCTATGGTGTAGTTGTTGCCTTGTTGGAGGCCGGTTATTTGAAACACACCATCGTTGCCCGTTTCAGTCACCATGCCGGCATTGGCATCCCCGACTTCTACTTCTGGCATCACGTCACCCATGATGGATTCAATCGCACCTGCGATGGAAATTCCGTTCACCACCAGCGTATCGTCCGAAAATGGGCAGAGGTCCATGTTGTCCTGCACGAAGACGCTGGTCACACAGTAGTCGCTGTTTCCAGCCTCGTCTGTCACCCAAACTTCCACCAACAACTCTCCTTCATCTTCGCAATCAAACACCAGCCCATCTGTGGGCGGATTTGGGTCACCCACCAAGCGAATTGTGTAAACCAAGTCAGCGTCGTCGGTACAGTTGTCGAAACTGTTGTCGTTGAACTGCTCGGCTTGTACCGATGCCATGACCTGACCAGCCATTGCCTGCAATTCCGTGATTATTCCGGTGTTGCAGTAGGGCGTCGGCTTCTTCAAGTCGGTCACAGTGAGTGTAAACTCACAGTGCGACTTGTTTCCACAACCATCTTCAGCGGTGAATTTTATGGTATAAATGCCTTGTGGGTAAAGCCCCGATGCGTTGTTCCCGCTAGTTGCGAAGGGGGAGTTGTTGGTAATCGTGATTTCTGGGCTGCAATCCGTTGCAGCCACAGGGATGAGCGAAGCGCTTGCAAGGTTGCAATCTGGCCCGACGCTAATGGTCTCATTTACTGGACAGCTAGTGATTACAGGTGGTATATTGTCCACTACCGCAATAATTTGCTGGTGTGTCCAGATACCAACATTGGGCACGCCAGGGGTGTAGTTGCACCAATCGATGACTTTCCATGTGCGCACCAGCTTGTAGCAGGCTGGCGAGGAAATGTCGAAAAGCTGGTCGGTGTAGTTGGTAGCCAACATGGCGCAGCTCGTGGTCGGCGTTATCGGGAAATTGTAGGGAGCCGGCAAACTGCCAGGGCCGAGATTGGCAGGGCCGTTGCAATAATTCACCAGCATGGTGTCCAAGGGCCAAACAATGCCTGCCCCGTTGTACGGAGTAGAATTGATGACTGTAATAACCTGAAAACAGGTATTAGTATTTCCACTTGGGTCAGTCGCAGTAAAGCTCCTTGTGATTGTACCCGTACCGCAGTTGTCAATGTCCACCAATGAAGTAGTGCTCAAGGTATAACCACAAGCATCATACACGTAAGGAGTGCCAAACACAGTCAGGTCGGAGTAATCGGTTGTGCATTGAATGGTCAGCGGTGCAGGGCAAGAAATGCCGGGAGGGATTTTGTCCTGGACGATGACCTGCAACATGCAGGTGTTGAAAGAACTTGGATCCGAAAACTTGGCCACCTTCAAGGTCACCATGACGGTATCGCCAGCATCGGCGCAGTCAAAAGTCACGTTAGGCGTGAAGTTTACCCCATCACGGCTTCCAGTGTAAACGAGTTGCCCAGGGCAATTGTCATAACTGCCGCCATTGAAAGTACTGGCTGCAATATTCACAGGGCCGTTGCTTGGCAATCCCACCACCGGGAACTGTTTGCAAACTGCAGTCGGTGTTTCATTGTCAAAAACAAAAAGCTTGCTGGTGCAGGTTGACGTGTTGTTGCAGCTATCAGTTGCCATAAATGTAACGAGGTGCATCCCTCTTGGTAAATCCTGAAACGTAAAATTGGTTGTAACAGGAAAACCTGGAATGCTGGCTTGCACGTAAAAATCACTGCAGTTGTCCGTAACCGTGGGCATGTCAAGCACTACGTCAACGTTGCAAACACCGGGGTCGGTCTGATAAAACAATGAGTCGGTGCAAGCGATAACTGGTGGCGTTGAGTCGTACAGCAGGATAAGCTGTGTATCAATTTTCACCTCTGCGATAATGCAGTTGTTGCTGACCACCCAGCGGCGCAGCACGGAACGAGTGCCACAAGCGGATGGCGGTGTCACTTGGTCAGTGTAGCTAACGTTCATGTTGCACAAACCAGGCGGAGCGTTGACAATTGGCAAACCATTTATCGTTGGTCGTCCCGTTAGTGTTGGGTTTGGTATTGCGGCACAGTCAATGGTAATGTCTGCTGGCATTTGCACCATGGAAGTATCTGCCCTCCGTATCCAAATGTTCTGAACACATGACCCTGAATTTCCTGTTTCATCAGTAGCCGTCCATGTCCGTTCCACTTTGGAGATAAATGCGGCTGGAATAAAATTGCAATCCGGACCAAGTGTTAGGTCAACGTAGGTCACTGTGTCAATGCCACAATTGTCACTATAAATGACAGGCTTAAGTCCGCTTGGGGAAAGCGACGCTGTACAGCCAATCGTATCCATCGGGCAAAGAATGATGGGAGCAGCCTCGTCAATCACATTGTACGAGCTCTCGCACTGATTCCCAGTAGGTGCATCTATCACTTTGATGTAGATGCTGCTTCCAAGGTAGTCCGACAAGTCCATGTTGATGACACCCAAGCCAACAGCAATCGTGTCACCATCCAACTCTGTTGCGACGAGCCAGTAAGGTCCTGTGCAATCAGAGGTAGTAATTACAAAATCTGCGTCCACGGTGACGCTACAGTTTGAGCCGGGCGAGAGGTTAAGCACGTCGCCGCAAGTAATCAAGCCAGCAGATGCGGGGATTTGGGAAAATAGGACGAGCAAAAACGTCCATAAGCTACCCAGTCGGGTGAATTTGTTCTGTTTCATTGAATTAAAATTTGTTAACGAATCTGGATTATATGCTTCCTTCCGATTGGTTCAACTCCGACAAAAGAGTATTACCCTCACGGTGTGTGAAGTCGTAAGTAATTTCATAATTATCTGACCTTCAGTAATTTACAAGCTGCTATCTAAAACTACGGCTGGAGAACACATGCCTTCAAAACAAGGAGGTTGTAGGTGTAGTAAAATGGTAGTCTTCTCAAATACGAAAAGTGCTCCTTACAGACTATTGTGTAAATGCTCTCATTAGTAGCTAGTGCTACAGCCTTAATTATTTTATTCCTAGTGTGAAGTTTGGTAAGAAATGCGAAGAAGAAGTGTTGTAGCGGTGTTCGTTTTCTCTTTGAAGTTTTGCCCAGTTTAGGCATCAGTATGTTACTACTACTCAAATAATAAAAATCATGCCTGTTTTATTTTTATAATGTATTGAAGTAAAAAAAAGCCCTCGGAAAAGTCCAAAGGGCTTTAAAAAAGGGCAAAAAAAAAAGCCCCCCTCCAACACTCAGTGGAGAGAGGCCATCCCAAAAACCGATTTAAGTCTTTAATTCATTACTGAAAACGGTCTGTGGTCATTTTTTTCATATTCGTTTGACAAACGCAGTGGGCAGCGGCATCCCGACTTTCGTCGGGATGCACACTGATTCACTGTTGTATGTCTTAGTCTACCAAAATCATCTTCCGGGTAGCGCTGTCGCTGTCCGTGTCGAGGCGG
>CAYTZS010000112.1:0-17848 GCA_964442355.1 uncultured Saprospiraceae bacterium
CATGAGGCCGAGCGACGCCGCCGAGATGATTTCCACTACGGGATAGTAAATCGAATAGGCGAGGATGGAGTCAATATTTGCTTTCGTGTAAACCCGGTTGATGGCTTTGAACTTCTCCATCTCCTGCGCCTCGGCGTTGAAGATTTGCACGATTTTCATGCCCGTGAGGCGCTCTTGGAGGAAGGCCGTCATCTTGGCCACCTGCGCCCGTACTTCCTGAAACGATGTCTTGATGGCCTCCTTGAAAATATACGTGGCCGCAATGAGGAACGGCATGGTGATGAGGCAAACGAGCGTCAGCTCCCAGCTCACCCAAAACATGACGCCCAGCACCACGAACACTGTGATGAAGTCAGCGACGATGGTGATGATGCCCTGCGAGAACACGGCGTTGATGTTCTCGATGTCACTGATGGTACGGGTGGTGCTGATGCCAATGGGCGTACGGTCGAAGTAGGTCAGCCGCAGCGAAGTAATATGGTTGAACACCCGCACCCGCAGGTCACGCACCACGGCTTGCCCCACCCAGTTGGAGGCATACAGGAAAAAATAGCGCAGCACCGACTCGAAGAGCAACACCCCGATAAAGAGCAATGCCATCTTCGTCAAACCAGGAATATCGCCCTTGAAAATGTGCTTGTCCACCATCTCCTGCACCAGCCAAGGACGCAGGATGGCGATGGGCGCCAGCACCACGGCCAATGCAGCAGCAAACGAAAGCGTACCACTGTACGGCTTCGCCTGGGCAATGACCCTGCCGAGGAGTTTGTAGTCAACGTTTTGCTTGGCTGCTTTAGATTCCATCCGGGTTTTGTGAAAATGCGGCGCAAAGGTAGCGCACGTGAGGTTGTAAAACGGCGGATGGCGGGAATTAGTTGAGCGAAGGTGACTGCCCAATGGAATCGGAAAGCGGCAATATTGTTTTGGGGGTTGCCTGTGGCAATTCTGTTGTGCGCTGTCTGAATCACAGATAGTGGCGTTCAGCGAAATCTAAAAATCCATCCAATCCGTGATTCAGACAACAATAACCTACTACTCTCCCGGCTTGTATTTCCGCTCCGCCCGCTTCTCCACATCTTCCCGGTAAAACGCCACGTCCTTGAACTGCCTATCCACATACCGCTGCGCTTGGTCGTAGAAATGCGGGGACTTCGGGTCGCCGCTCTGACCGCCCGCCAGCAGGCTCTTAGCTTTTAGCTTCGGGCCGAACTCCACCACTGCCACGAAGCTGTTGCCGGAAGTGCCATAGATACGCTTGGTGCCGTTGTGCTGCTGGGCGCCGTAGCTGGCTAAGGCGCCCCATTTGCCAGAAGCGAGGCCGCAAGCCAAGCTGGGCTTCGAATCGTCAAACGGCTGCTCGATGTCCCCGGTCAGTCGTTGAAAGCGGTTGATTTCACCCCAAGGCACATCCCAGCGGCCAAAGTCGGCAGTGAGCTGCGCAATGGCTTCTTTGAAAATAGCCAGCCGCTCCGCCGGGGGCGAGTGCGTCCCGAAACGGTTGATGCGCTCCATGCCCATGAAATCCTCCGGGTCGGTGCCTTTCTGGTCGTAGAGGTTGCCGTAGTAGTGCGCCAGCGACATGGCCACCGACTCGGCGGAGGTGCGGAAATCCCATTTGCGCAGCACTTCAATTGCCGGGGCGAGCGTTGGGTCTTTCGGAGAAGCTTGGTCGTAGGCTTTCACAAGGCCGGGAATCAACTGCTCGAAACCGGGTAGGTAGGGGTCGTAGGCCGTTTCAATGAGCTTGTCAAGCGTGAAACCGCTGCGCTCCTTGAGCAGCCGCACGGCATGAATACCCCTGAAATTTTCAGCAGGAAGCCGCATATACACTGGGTAACCGGTTGGCTTCGGGCTGTTTTCGCCAGCACAAGTGAATGGCGTGGAATTGCAGTTTTGCAACCAACCATTCGGCGGGTTAACCACCACGATGCAGTCGTCCACGTCGTGCAGGCCCTGCCAGTCGGTGGCGGGATTGCTGCCGTCCACGGGCTTGGCAAAGTCGAATGCCGTGTCTCTTTTCGGGACAAAATTGCCGTGGTAAAAGGCGATGTTCCCCTCCGCATCGGCGAAGACGGTGCTATTGGAGGAGTTCGTGCGGAGGTTCATCATCTTTCGGAATTGCTTGTGGTTGCTCAGTTTGGTGCGGGTGAACGATTGCGTGAGCGCCTTCACGGGGTCCCACATCATGGCCGTCGAAACCCACTTATCGCCGTTTTTATGAGTGACAGGCCCGTGGTGGGTGCGGTAGATGGGGAATTTGTGCTGCTTCATTTCATTGCCGTCCTTGTATTTTAGGCTCACTTGCTTCGCAATGACGGGGCGTTTTTCAGTGCCATATTTGTAAAAAAACTGGCCGTTTTCCTCGGTCACAGTCTCCACGAACTCGTCCATCACGTCGGTGTAGGAACTGGTGTGCATCCAGCCCGTTTTTTCGTTAAAACCTTGATAAACAAAGAATTGCCCCCAAGTGACGGCGCCATAAACATTCAGCCCCTCCTCGCTCACCACATGGATTTCGGGCCGAAAATAAAACGAGGTGTGCGGGTTGATGAGCAGCATGGCATTGCCGGAGGCCGTCATTTTTCCCGACAGGGCGAAGCCGTTGGAACCTCGTGGCTCATCGTCAGGTGCAGCTCCAATATCCCAATATCTCAATCGCTCAATATCCTTCTCCATCCCCATCCCTTTTTTGTCTTCATAAAACGCCTCAATCCCCTCTGTCGAAATAGATTCAATATCACCGCCAATGCTGCCCTCGCTGAAGTACATCGGGAACCACGGCTCGAAACGGGTGAGCAGTTTCGGCTTCACCTCAGAGTGGGTGTATAGGTAATAATTTACGCCATTGGCAAAGGCATCGCAGAGCTTTTTCAACCAGTCAGGGCTTTTTTCATATTTGGCTTTCGCCTCTTCCTCAGTCATGAAGAGCTTTGCCCGCAAGTCGCTGTACAATTCCTTTTCGCCCTCTACCTCCGCTAGGCGTCCGATGGCCCAAATGTAGTTCCGTTCCACCCGGTTGAAATCATCCTCGCACTGGGCATACAGCATCCCGAACACAGCGTCGGCGTCGGTTTTGCCGTAGATGTGCGGGATGCCGAAATCGTCCCGGATGATGGTGACACGGGCAGCTTGGGCCTGCCACCTGAAAATGGTCATGCGATAGGAGTCGGCGGCATAGCGTGTCGTTGTGCAGGCGGTCATGGCGAGGAGTAGGAGAAGGGAAAAGGCTTGTTTCATTAGATAGGTTTTGAAACTGCCAAGTTAAATGCTTCAGCGGATTTGGCGAATCAATAACCACGTATTCGGGAAGGGATTTTTTCGTAAATATCAGAGGAAAAAAATTCGCACCGTTCAATGCACCTTTTGGCGTGGCAATGCCAAAAGGAAATATTGCAAAAGCGCATTCCCTTTATATCTGCCCCCGCTCCGGTCGCCAATACAGAAACCCCTCAAAAGCGGAATAAAACACCCCTGCGGCAATAAGCCAGTCGGGTTCTCGGCTGACGATAACGGCCAGGTGCCAGAGCAAAAAACTGCGCACCGTCGCTTCGATGGGGAACCGGGCGTTGTGCTCCGATTTGTTGGAGGTCAGGTGGGCAAAAAGCTGCCCGGCAATGGCGATGGCCGAGCCAATGGCCAGCAAAATCAGCCCCACAGTCGAGCCGTTTATCAGCAGAAAAGCCAGCAGCATACTCAACGCCGCCAGTACATCACCGACCCAAACAGTGGCATTCCAGCCAAAAGTAACCGGGAAGGTGCGGTAGCCCGTCGCACGGTCGGCGGAGATGTCCTTGAGGTAGCCCATCAGCACAAAATTGGCGTAGGAGAAAAAACTGAGCAAGGCCAGCAGCATTAGGTCGCTGTTGTTCAACGAGTTGAGGCTGCCTCCGCTCACCGCCAAAAAGCCCGTGAGTGGCAACATTGCCACTATCCAAGCATTGTAAGGTGGCCCGCCAAACCAGTAGTTTTTCTTGAAATGGGTATAGGTTGCAAGACCAGTGATAGTCAGCACCATGAACAGGATGTTCCCCCAGTTTAGCAGCACGAGCGAAAGCCCGCAACCCAAAAGCCCGACCAAGCTGACCCAGCGAATGGCTCCAGGCGTCACGATGCCCTGAGAAAGTGGCCGATAGGGCGCTGAGAGGCGGTCGGTGTCCGTCTGGAAAGTATCGGTCAGGGCCTGCCCCAACCCGTACCCAATGAAAAAGGGCACGAATGCCAGCCAGAACCGCCATTCAGTGGCATCATTGCCGCCAGCGAGCACCATGCCCGATAGCCCTGCAACGCCGGACACAAAAAACAGGTAGGGTCGGCAATGCACGAGGTAGGCTTTCCAGAATTGGAACGAGGAAACGGGATAGGGTTTGGTGCTCATCGTTGAAATGGTTTTGGTGAAGGAATGCCGTGCCCCAGCAGGTGAATCGCCTTCGGCAGCACAGAAAAACGGATGTTTTTGGCCAAAAAAACTTCTCCGTCGGTTTCGAGCGGTGCGGGTACTTGGGTTTCAATTTCCAAATTTTTCACAAATTCCGAGCAGCGCTTCGGCTGGCCTGAGAACCTGCCTTTCGACAGGTCTGCGAGTGTTTTCAGCAGTTCGAACCGGTTCATGCTGGCACAGTAATTTAAGCCAAGCCAGCCATCATCTTGTTGGATGGGCTGGTCGTATTTGAAGTCGCCGGAGACGTGCGGGTTTTTCAAAACAGCCAAGTTCGAGAGTGCCAACTCTTTTTCCAAACCATTGAAAATCAATCGGGTAGGAATGTTTTTCCAACTCAGAATGGTTCGCAGTGCTGCCCAGATGATAGCTCCACCCGTCCAGCGCTGCTTGAGTATTTTCAGTAAAAAATCGGGGTGGTTGAAGTAGTAATTGGCAGCAGCGGTGACGCCGAGGCTGGCGTTGGCGATAAAAAATAGGCGTTCCGTTTTTCCGCTTTCATTTTCAAAAACGACCTCGCCCACGTCGGCAGGTTGGGCGTTTTGCCAATCCATCCTGACGGGCAATTCCGCTATTTTCCCACCGACGGGTTTCATGAAATCGTTGCTCGAACCCAACCCGATGCCACCGAGAAAAAAGGGGCCTTCACCTTCCTCCCGGAAATTCATCAGTTCGTTCAGCAGGTAGTTGGCGCTGCCATCGCCGCCAGCGGAGATGAAGCAGTTCACGTCCTTCGCTACCAATTCATGTAGGCAAGCCACCAAGTCAAAGGGGGGCGAGAACCGCTGTTCCACCGTGCCGGGTGGCAGTTGCGCAAGCACCTCCCCCCTCGTTTTTTGCCAAAGGTCGCCACCCCGACCCTGATGGGCCGCTTCATTGACCAAAATGGCTATTTTTTGCACGCTCGGCATCAGAGGTATTTTTTGAAAATGGTCAAAATCAGCGCCTGTGTCAGCATCAAGTCGGCGAACATGGCGAGGAAAAATAGACTGCCCAAAAGCTCACCGTAGGCGAAAACTTCCATGAATCCAGAGTACATGAGCACCGCAAACCCGCCCACAAGTATCAGGTTGGTGATGACGATGGCATTGCCGCAAGCGTACAGGGCGTTCCGCACCGAATGCCGCACGTCCATCCCGCTCTTTCGCTCCAGCCTGAACTTGTTCAGGAAGTGGATGGTGTCGTCAATCGCAATCATGAAGCCGAGGCTGAACACCATCGAAGTGGCGCCCCGCAACTCAATACCCGTGAAGCCCATAAGGCCCGCTGCCATCACCACTGGCAGCAGGTTGATGATGAGCACGAGCAAAATGAGCGGCAGGCTGCGGTAGATGAGGGCGATGAGCACGGCCACAATCAAGATGGACTGCCAAAGCCCCTGGAGCATGTTGTCAATGCGCTCCTGATGCCCCCGGTCAATGAGATAGTCCATGCCCGTGAGGCGAAATTCGAGGCGGCTGGTGTCGAGGTGGGTGTCCATCCAGTGCTTGATGTCAGCATTACGGGCTTCCATCGTCTTGCGGCCGGGGTCTTGTAGCCGGGCGCTCAACCTCCCCGTGGTCTTGGTTTTGTCGAGCATCGTGAGGCGGGGGTCTTTGCTTTTCCAGCCCTTTTCGAGGCGGCGAAATTGGCTGTCATCTTCCGGCAGGGCCAGCTTTGTTGCCTCGGTGGGATTGCTCGCCTTGTACAGCACGTGGTAGTAGGTGACGGGCGAGCGGATGGCATAAAACCACCCAAGACTGTCGAGGTACAGGTGCAACTTTCTGATTTCCAACAAGTTGGGAAGCTCGTTCAATCGGGTGTCCTGTTTTGCCGAAATGGCCAACTCAAAGGTTCTGGCACCACCAGCTTGTTCTTCAAAAAAATCGAGGCCAGCCTTCAAGTCGCTGTCCTTCGGCACGTTGGAAAGCTGGAGGTGGTTGGTGTTGATGAAAAAAATGCCCGTGGCTGTGAGTGTGGCGAGCAACGCAAAAAACAGGATGACCCGCTTCGGGTAATGGTGCGTCCGCTCGATGAAGTTGAACAGTTTTTGGGTCAGGTTGGCAAAACTGGGCCGGATGGGGAAGGTTGATTTTTTGCCCAAGGCCATGAAAATGGTGGGCGAAAGAAAAATCGTGACCAAATAGCCGAGCAACACCCCAGCGGCAGCTTCCAGTCCGAAGTTGCGCAGCGCCGGCATGGACGAGGTGCAGAAACTCAAAAAACCGATGGCCGTGGTGAAGGTCGTGAGGCCCGCTGCCCAGCCGATTTCCTGAACAGTTCGCTTGGCAGCCTCGATTGGAGGTGTGCCCTGCTGGCGCTCCCGTTCGTACTTCGCCGTCAGGTGGATGATGTCTGAGATGCCGACGATGAGCAGTACGGTGGGGAACAGGTTGGACATGACGCCGAGGCTCCTGCCGGTCAGTGCCATCAACCCATAAAAAATCACCAGTGAAACGACTACGACCATGAGCGGCAACAGGACGCCAATTGCGGAGCGGAAAATCAGCGTCAAAATGACCAGCACAAAGCCGGTGACCAGAAAAACGAAATCGTTGGACTCGTCCTTGACCAGCGAGGCATATTCGTGCTCGATGTACTTCTTGCCAGTGAGGAAAGTTCGTCCGCCGCTGAACGCCTTGCTCAGTTCTGCTGTCCGCTCGATGGTGGAAATGGTGGACAACCCAGCGGAATCAGCCTCCAATTGAACCCAAAGCACCAGTGCTTTGCCGTTTTGGGTGATGAAATGCTGCGTCATCTCAAAATCCCGAAAAACTTTGGCGCTGTCGGCAGCCAACGATTCGAGGGAATCGAGGTGCAGGTAGGGCAGGCTTAACATGCCGAAAGGCGTCTTTTGCGGGTACTCAAGGTCCAACAGCGAGCTGACCTTTTGCACCCCCGGCAGCGCCCGCAGGCTGTCGGCAAAAGCCGTGGCGTTTTTCAAAAAAGTCGGTTCGAATACCTGCCCATCCGCTTCGATTCCAATGGCCAGCAGGCGTTCGTCGTCGCCCATTTTCGCTTTGAAATCTTGGTAGAAGCTGAGTTCCGGGTCGCCCTTCGGCAAGAACTGGGAGAAGCCTGAGTCGAATTGCAGCCGTGGGATGAAATACACCGATCCGGCGATGGCAACCATCACCACTGCGAAAAAAAAGTACCGGTATTTCACCAAAATATTGCTCAACATGCCATAACTGGTTTTTACAAACACCGCACATCCATCCCGATTTCATCCCCTGGTTTCGTCGGGAAAGTGCTCAACAGCAGGTACGGGTAGGCGTTGATGGAAAGCGGCTTGAAAAGCTCGTACAAAAAATCGCCCTCGGCACAGCAGACCGATAGGTAGCCGATACCCTGGTTTTGTAGGTACGCCAGCACTTCGTCCAGCTTGTCGGCATTTTCGGTTGTGCAGCCGAACAGCGAGGCAAACCTGAGTTCGTCGCCCTCAGCGGGAAGTTGGCGGTCTTCTTTTTTGAAAAAATTGAGCAGGTGCTGACCCCATTTCAGCAGCGGGTGCAGCTTCCTGATGCGCAGGCGGTACATCCGGTGGGTGTGCCAAACACCCAGCCCGCCCTCGAAAAGCTGGTAAAACTTGCTCTCCTGCGCTGGGTTTGGCGTCAGCCGAACTTGGAAACGCTGCTGCGCCGAAAAGGCTTTGCGTTCGCCAATTCGCCGCCAAGTGGGCACGGTCAGGTACACGAAGGGATAGAGATATAGCTCAACGCCGAGGATTTTGGCGGACTTGTAAACGGCGTCATTGCCCGCTTTCAGGGTCAGGAACAGGCCCTCGACGCTGTACTTTTTGTAAAATGCTTCGTTGGCGTGAAACCCCATTTTTTTGGTCAAACCGTGGCCCCGAAACGCAGGGTCAACCCGCACATCGAAACAGACGCCGACTTGCCTCTCTTGGCCATTTTGCCAAATCGGGGTAACGGAAGCAGCCAAAACGCCCATCACCTGCCCCTTTTCATTGAGCGACACATATGCTTGGTGTTTTTCAAAAACCTCTGAGCGGCTCAGGTATCCATCCCGCAGCATTTCCAACTGGATGAAGCGGCCCTGCACGGCATTGCGTTCGAGTTGGAGCAGCGCTGGCTCGTGCTCCGGCGAATACGGGACGATATGGTGTTGAAATTCGCCCATGTCAGTTTTCGATTTTGAAAGCGTGGTACATGGCTGTTCGCTCAGCGGAAGAGCAGTCGGTAACCGTAAAGCCCATCGAGTGGACTTGCATTAAAAAGGCTGGTATCAGTTCGTTTTTTAGGAAAGTCCTCGCCACGAGCGTCATTTTTCCGAAGCGGTCGCTGAAAATTTGGAGGCAACCATGCAGGTATTTCGGCAGCTCGAAGCTCATCACATCAGAGAAGGAGCAGAAGGTAAGCGTAGCATTTTCCACTGGCTGTTTTTCCAAAAAATCCAAGATTCCCTCACAATGGTATTCGATTCGAAAAGCCTTTTCCCGCAGGGCTTTTTGTACTTTCAGGAGCAGGTTGGTTTGCAGCGACGGGGGCAGGTCGGCAGCCTCCATTTCCTGCAGATGGCCCTTGAAAATCAGGTGTGCCATGCAAGATTTGCCCAGCCTGTTTTCATCGAGCAAGGTTTGAAGCCCTTGCGGAATGAGGTTCACTTGGCAGCCTTTTCCGACGAAGGCGGTGTCACGGTTACCCAAGAGCCAGTAGGCCCATTTTTTTGAAAAAAGCCATTTCAAAATACGCCAGCGGACATGCGGAAAACCCGCTAGCGTCCTGAAATCTTGACAAAAGGCTGAGTGGAATTTTTTGCCCAAAAACCAGTTGGCTAGTGGTCGCACCCTTGCCAGAAATCGCTCGAAATGCCCGCAGTTGCAGATGCCCCGCTCGATTTCGGCCAGATGGCTTTCCCAAAACTGGGCACTTGGTGTCGATAATTTTGGCTTCAAAATCTCGAACCAAGCCTGTCTTTTACGGGCGGTTGCTTCCCTAAAACCACAAAACGCAAGGTAGTTTTCCACGTCCAATATTTCGAGGGTGGCGAGCTTAAGTTCCAGCAAATACAACGCTTCCGGGTTGGGGTCAATGGCGTGAACCTGCTGCAAACTGGGATGACCCAGCAGGGCAATGACCCGCTCGCCACTGCCCGCCACGCAGAGCAGTTGTTTGAACGGAGCGGACATCATAGCTGCCCGCTCCACTTCGTTGTCTTCATTCACGTGGGTGTAAAAAAGCATGGCAGCGTTTTTTCAAAATCCTTCTTTCCTGAAAGTGGGATTGTGCCAGGTTTCTCCCATCACCTCCGCCAATTGGTCAATGTCTTCCCGTGTGTGCGCCGCCATCAAGCTGATTCGGAAGCGCTGCTTGCCCTCCGGCACCGCCGGGTATTCGATGGCGTTGAGGAAAATGCCCCGCTGGTGGATATGGTAGTTCGCCTTGCGCAAGTCCATCCATTCGGGCACTTGCAGCGCAACGATGGCGGCTTCCGGTTTGGTGGTCAAGCCAAATGGACGCAGTTTTTCCACGGCGTACCGAGCGTTTTGCAACAGGCGCACCCGCAGCCACGGCTCATTTTCGATGACATCAATGCCCGCCAGCACGGCAGCCAGCGAAGCGGGCGGCAGTGCAGCGGAGAACATGTAGGAGCGGGCAAAAAAACGCATGTAGTTCACCAAATCCCTGGAGCCAGCCACGAAGCCGCCCGTCACGGCGAACGACTTGCTGAACGTGCCCATCGAAAGGTCAACCTGCCGCTCCACGCCAAAATGCTCTGCCGTGCCGCTGCCCGTTTTGCCAAGCACCCCCGTGCCGTGCGCATCGTCGAGCATGGTGATGGCGCCGTATTTCTTGACGATGGGCACCAGCTCGTCGAGTCGAGCGAGGTCGCCGTCCATTGAGTAAACGCCCTCCATTCCGACGAACACCGTGCCCTTGGTGTCGGAGGTCAGTTGCTCCAGTTTTGCCTCCATTTCGGGCAGGTTGTTGTGGGTAAATTCGGTGGCAGCCACAGCGCCCAAGTGCATGGCATCGTGGAAAGAGGCGTGGCTCAACTCATCGTAGAGGATATGGTCTTGAGGCCCTACGAGTGCGTTCACCATGCCGAGGTTAGCCATGTATCCAGAGGGGAAAACGAGTGCAGCTTCCTGGTGCTTGAGGTGTGCCAGTCGCTCTTCGAGTTCCTGCATTGGTTTGGTAAATCCGTTGAGCAGGGGAGGCCCGCCAAGACCAGTACCAAAAAGCTCGATGGCCTCCTGTACTTTTTGCTTCACGTAGGGGCTGTTCGCCAAGCCGAGGTAATTGTTCGAGGCGAACATGAGCATCCGGCGCTCTTTCTGTGCGTCGGCATCCCAGATGGTCACCTCCCGGTCTGATGGCGATGTCACCAGCCGCCTGTAGGTAAAGCCCCGGCTTTGCCGAAGCTGTTCGACAAAATCTGCAAACCCTCGTACTCGTGATTTGAAATCCATCATTTTTCCAGCTTTCAAAAAACTGTGGAGGTCAAGTTGTTGGGGTTGTTTGGCGGGGATGTTCATTGCGGTAACTGCCATGACGATTGTTTTTGCACCAAAGCCGTGAGGAAATCTTTGGGGTTCCCGCCAGCCTCGGTGAAGAGATTTGCAATTTGGAACGGTTCGAGTGCCCACTTACCGTCTGGTATGTCTAGCACACATGCTTGGTGATCGGTTACCACCCCGATTTTGAGGGGGTGCCAGTCCATTTTGTTGGCGCTTCGCAAAAAATCAGCTTCCTTTTCGGGAGGGATGGTAAAAATCAACTCAAACTCGCCGTGAGGCCCCGCTAGGAAAAACCATGTCGGAAACGAGCCTGCTGCTGCCAACTGCACTGCTGCCGGGTGGGCGATTTCAGCGAAATGCAGGTTGATTTCAAACCCAACGCCGTTGGGTTCCATCAAGTTGCAGATGGCGGGGAACAGCCCATCGCTGGTATCCATGCAACTGCTGCCGAACTGGCGCACCAACATACCTTCCTTCAGTTTCGGAGTAGGTTTGTAACCAAACTGCGACTGACCACCCATCAGCACGGAAAAGGCAAAAGCACTCCCCATGCCCATCTTCCCCGAAACGTAGAGCAGGTCGCCGGGCTTGGCACCTTTTCGGGAAATGATGGGCCCCGTTTTAATCAAACCGATGGCAGTGCCGCCTGTTTCGAGGGTAGTTGATTGGTTGGTGTCGCCGCCCAGCACGAAAACGCCGAATGCCTCACAAGCCTCGGCAATACCGGACTGGAGGGCATCGAGCTTTTCGGGCGGGAAATCAGGTGGGATGTTCTGGGAAAGCAGCAAGCCGAGCGGCTCGGCCCCTACGGCGGCGATGTCGCTTAGGTTCACCACCACCGTCATCCAACCGATGAGGGCAGGGTCGGCGTAAAGTCCAGTGGCAATTTCCTCGACGATGCTGTCTGTGGAGAGCGCAAGGATGCTCCCATCTGTGAGTTTCAAAAGCTCGGCGTCGCTTTCCAAAAACTTGTTCAGTTGATAGGGCGAACGGCGGAACTTGGTTGAAAGTTTTCGCAGGAAATCGTTTTCATTCAATATGATTGCTTGTACCATACGCAAGGGTTTGGCGTTTTGCCAAAAGTGGTTCAATATCGGTTTTGCGAGCGTGATTTTTGTCAATCCTCCCGAAGACTTTCGGCATCCCATGCGCAGTAGATTTATAAATAAACACGCATATTTACCCCAATAAAACCACCGCCATCATGGAAATGAATCCTTCCCTGCGCCACCTACGAGACCTGCCACCCCGCAGCATCGGCCTTTACACCAAATCCATCGTGCTATTCGGTGGTTTCATGCAGCAGTTCGGCTGGATTTTCTTTTGCATGGGCAGCTTGTTCTCTTGGATTTTCATCCCGCTTTCCGATGTGAAATACTGGTTCGAGTTCGGCAAGGAGTGGAAGGAAGTGCCCGGCAAGGTGGTATCAGCCGAGGCGACCAATTCGGCAGTGAACGACGAGACGGTTTACCAGTACCTGCATTCGTTCGAGGTGGACGGCCAGCGCTACACCGGCAAAAGCTACAGCGTGGGTCAAGACTTCCAGGGCGGCGAGGCGGTGAGCATCCAGTACGACGCCAAGAACCCCTCGGACTCGCACATGGCAGGTTCCCGGCGAGCGGTGTTCCCGGCCTTTGTGCTGTTCGTGCTGATATTCCCGCTGGTGGGGTTGGGCTTCATCGTACATTCCATTCGGCACAACCTGCGGGCCATCAAGCTGCTCGAAATTGGCGATTTTACGAGGGGCAAAATGGTCACGAAGGAGTCCACCAACTCTGTCGTGAAAATCAACAACACGAGCTATCCCGTGTACAAATACGGCTTCGAGTTCGAGGCGGGCGGCAAATGCCACACGGCCACTTGCAAGACCCATCAAGCTTGGCTGGTGGAGGACGAAGAGCGGGAAATCATCCTCTACGACCAGTTCAATCCAGACTTCAACGTGGTGTACGATGCAGCGGGAAACATGCCTGCCATCACCGAGCAGGGCATGTTGGCGACACCGGGAATTGGCAAGGTGGTCTATCTGATTTTGCCGTTCATTGGCATCGGCATGAATGCGGTTTTCCTGTTTTCAGCGCCCTTGTTGTTAGGCTAAAACGGGGTGTTCGTCTTGCGCCACGCCTAAAAACCGCAGGGCCTCCGCATTGAAGCGCTGCCACTGCTCGATGTTGCAGATATGGCCGCACTTCTCGATGACCACGAGCTTGGCCTTTTCTTGCTTCTCCACGAAGCGGTGGGCAGCCTTGAAGAAGACATGGTCTTCGGCACCCATCACCACGAGGCTCCATTTTTTGAGCTTGCGGTGGAAATATTCATCCAGCACCTGAAAGAACTCTCCGTACAGCCCCACCCATTTCATGTACTCTTCCTGCGTGAGCCGTTTGGCCTGCTGACGGTACAGTCGCCTCGATTTTTCGTGGTTCTTTTTTGGCAAAATGATGAGCGAAAACAAAGCGTAAATGTATCGGTAGGGCAAGACCGCATTGAGCAGCCGAGAGGCGTTCACCAGTGCCCGCATCTTCAGGGTGGCTCGGAAAATGCCGCCCGCCATCACCATTCTGTCAATCAAATCGGGGCGCACTTGGTCAATGCGCTGGAGGATGGCGCTGCCCAAAGAGAGCGAGATGAAATGCGCCCGCTCGATGCCAAGGTGGTCTATCACTTCCAGAATGTCGTCGCAAACGATGTCGAAACTGTAGCTGGGAAACTCCGGCGAGATGTTCTTCGAAAGGCCGTGGTCCCGCAGGTCGAGGAGCAGCAGGTTGAAGAACGGCTTAAACGCATCCGTCTGGTAACGCCAAGTGGCAATGGCCCCGCCTGCGCCGTGGATAAAAACAAGCCAAGGTGCATCAATTGGAAGGCGGTATGTTTGAAAATGCAGCATCAGGTTTTATTTGTGAACAAACAGAACAAGGAGCGGCAGGAAATGTTATCACTCCATGATAACAACACGAGATACCGACTTGACCAACCTACGTCCCTTCGTTGAAGCAAACATAGAAGAAAACCCTGAGAACAGTCCGGGACATTTCCAAAATGTCACCCTGCGGCCCATCCTCAAGCTCCAAAATGAGCTGCTGCTCCAGATGTTCAAACATTACCTCCAGAAGACAAAAGGCAGTTTTTTCAAGCTCCCGCCACCCCGCCAGCTCGAATTCATTGCCAACAGCATCCGCAGCGACCTGCGTTTTCGGAACCTACTGACGGGCATCATCATCGGACATTTCACCGAAAAAGAATGGGAAGTGTTTGCGCCCCAAGAGCAAGAACTTTCCCGTCGCATCGCCGATTTGCTGATTCAGCGACTGAGCGACCAAGTGGACAAGTTGGTGGGCGAGTAATCGGGTGGCGAGTTATATTTGACCAGTTTTTTTTCACCTCAACTGCTGTTCAAATGAAATCAATCTGGTTCTTCTACATTGGTGTGGGCGTGGATGCCATTGCACTCCTGATTGCCGTTTATTTTATGCTGGGCGACATGCTCAAGGGCACCCGTGGCACCAACAATCCCGCCATGTTCGGCTTGACACTCGCCATGGCAGCGCTTATTGCTGGGGCTTTCCTGCTAAAAAATGCGGGCAAATTGGGACTGGCCAACACCCTGCTCTGGGTGCCCGGCCTACCGCTGGCCGGCTATGGCCTCATGATTCTGCTGTTCATCTTCTTCAAGCCGGACATGCGCTAATCCATGCTCAAACCAACTCCAACCTAAAGCAAAACCAAGTCGAACTTTGACGCAAAAATCAAACGGCCTGGGAATTATATCATCCTGACTGGTTGTTGGTAGCTGGTACAATCAAAACAGCCATGACCACTCGAACGAAGCATACCTACCAAACCTACCTCTACGACTTCATCAAGGACATCTTGGTGGTTTGCCCACAATGCAATGGCAAGGCCCTCGTGAAAACGGGCGATTTCACCATGCTGAGATTCGACATCCAAGGCGTCAGGGTCGTTTGTGGCCAATGCGGCTACAGCAAGGAATTGAATAAAATATCGAGGAAGCACCCTTCCATCATCACTGGGGTTCCGATTGATCCGTTTTTCTTTCTGCCTGTGTGGTTGAAGGCAGACTTCGGCAGTGACCTGCTTTGGGCCTACAACCTGGAGCACCTCGACTTCTTGGAGCAGCATGTCGGTGCAAAACTGCGGGAACGAAACGGCCAACCCTACAAAGTGCGCAGCATCGGCGCTCGCCTACCAAGGTGGATGACCTCCAAAAAAAACCGGGAGGCCGTACTGAAAGCCATCGAAAAACTGCGAGCCACAGCGGAAAGCTAACCATTGGCCTCCAAACTGGTAATCATCGCAAAGAAGCCACCCAAGCCAAACCAACTTCCTACCTTTACTGCCCCCAAATTTCCCATTCTCAATTTTCCATTTTCAATTCAAAAAATGTCCCGCACCCCCGCCCTCAGTTTTATTTTCATCACCATACTACTCGACGTGATTGGCTTTGGCCTCATCATTCCCGTGCTGCCCGGCCTGCTGGAAGAGATGACCGGGGGCGACCTTTCCACCGCTGCCCGATGGGGCGGCGTGCTGATGTTCACTTATGCTGCCATGCAGTTCCTGTTTTCGCCCATCGTGGGCGGCCTCAGCGACCGCTATGGCAGGCGGTCCGTCATCCTCGCCTCGCTGTTCGCCTTCGCCGTTGACTTCATCATCGCAGGGCTTGCACCCAATATCTGGTGGTTCTTCTTGGGGAGGATACTTGCGGGCATCACGGGGGCGTCGTTCTCATCGGCAACGGCGTACATCGCCGACGTGAGCACCCCAGATAAGCGGGCGCAAAACTTTGGGCTCATCGGGGCGGCATTCGGGTTAGGCTTCATCATCGGGCCGCTGATTGGTGGCGTGGTATCGGCACATTACGGGCTGCGGTCGCCGTTCTTCGTGGCAGCGGGCCTGGCGTTCCTGAACTGGCTTTACGGTTACTTCATCCTGCCCGAATCGCTCCTGCCGGAAAACCGCCGCCCTTTCGACTGGAAACGGGCCAACCCCATCGGCTCGCTGCTCAACCTGCGCCGCTACCCCGTGGTGCTCAGCTTGGCAGGGGCGCTCATGGCCATCTACCTCGCCGGGCACGCCAACCACAGCACCTGGACGTACATCACCATGAAAAAATTTGACTGGAACACCGAATGGGTGGGCTATTCGCTCGCCTTCGTGGGCTTGACGACGGGCATTGTGCAAGGTGGTCTCACACGGGTCGTCATGCCAAGAATTGGGGCAAAACGGTCGCTCTATTTTGGCCTCACAATGTACCTCATCGGCTTCGTGCTATTTGCCTTTGCCACCAAGAGCTGGATGATGTTCGCCTTCATGGTGCCGTTCGCCTTGGGCGGTTTTGCTGGGCCAGCCTTGCAGGGCATCATCTCCAACCAAGTGCCGCCCAACGAACAAGGCGAACTACAAGGCTCGCTCACGAGCCTCATCGCCGTCACATCCATCATCGGCCCGCTGCTGATGACCGGGCTGTTCTCCTACTTCACCAGCGAAAAAGCGCCGATGCAGTTCGCCGGTGCACCGTTTCTGATGGGGGCATTCTTGACGTTGGTGAGCTTGCTGCTGGCGTTGCGAACGTTGACGAAGTATGGGAAGAAGGGGGCAGTTTGACCAAGTCTTGACCATATTCCTTAACTTTGCCAAGTACCAATTCCACTGTTTTTGAAAAAGAAAACCCTGTTTGTCACCCCGCCCTTTACGCAGTTGAACACGCCGTACCCGGCTACTGCCTACCTGAAGGGCTTCCTGAACACGAAGGGCTACCCCTCCGCACAGGCCGATTTGGGCATTGAGGTGATACTGGAGGTGTTTTCTAAGTCGGGCTTGGAAAGGATGTTCGCAACAGTGGAGGCCCCGGCATCCACCGATTTGTCCGACAACAGCGAGCGCATCCTTGCGCTGCAAGCCGATTACCTCGCCACCATCGGCCCCGTCATCGCTTTTTTGCAAAATAAAAACCCGACGCTGGCACACGCCATTTGTGGCCGCAGCTACTTGCCGGAGGCCAGCCGCTTTGCGGTCATCGAGGAACTGGATTGGGCATTCGGCACGATGGGCACGCACGACAAGGCCCGCCACTTCGCCACGCTGTACCTAGAGGACTTGGGCGACCTCATTACCGAGGCCGTTGATCCGCATTTTGGCTTTAGCCGCTACGCCGAACGGCTGGGCAGCACGGCATCCAGTTTCGATGAGATGGAGCGGGAGCTGCAAGCACCTGATTCGTTCATCGCTACAGTGCTGAAAGTAGTGCTGGCCCGGCATATTGCGGAGCAACAACCCGACATCATCTGCCTCTCCGTGCCGTTTCCCGGCAATTTATATGGCGCATTTAAATGTGGCCAATATGTGAAGCAAAACCATCCGAATATTAAGGTGATAATGGGCGGCGGCTACGCCAATACCGAGCTGAGAAGCCTTGCAGATACTCGTATTTTCGACTACTTCGACTATATATGCTTGGACGATGGTGAGGCACCATTGCTGCATTTAATCCAATATTTGTCTGGCGAAAAGGACATCACGCATTTAAAGCGCACCTACTCGCTGTACAACGGCATGGTGTGCTACCACAATGCCAGCACCGAGCTGGACGTACCGCAGCGAGAAACCGGGACGCCCGACTACAGCGGCCTCCTGCTCGACCGCTATCTCTCCGTCATCGAAATCGTGAACCCGATGCACCGCCTCTGGAGCGATGGGCGCTGGAACAAACTTACCCTCGCCCACGGCTGCTACTGGGGCAAATGCTCGTTCTGCGACGTGACGCTCGACTACATCCAGCGCTACGAACCGCTCACGGCGGCGCTGCTCTGCGACCGCATCGAGGAAATTATCGCACAGACCGGGCAAACGGGCTTCCACTTCGTGGACGAAGCCGCTCCCCCAGCCCTCATGCGTGACCTGGCGCTGGAAATCCTGCGCCGCCGCCTCACCGT
>CAYTZS010000113.1:0-17618 GCA_964442355.1 uncultured Saprospiraceae bacterium
CAACAACAATCAGGGCAGCATCCTGAACGAGTTTGAAATCAACAACAGCGGCACTTTCAACAACAATTTCTTCATTGACAACGGCGCTCAGATTTACAACCTGGCAGGCGGTACGTTCGTCAATGCTGCAGCAGGCGACATCAACAACCAGTTCGGCAGCACACTCAGCAACGCCAATATTTTCAACAACATTGGTGAAATCCAGAGCGTTGGCGACATCTTGAACGCTGCAACATTCACCAACGGTGGCTCCATCTACACCAGCACGGGCGGTGCCATCATCAACTCAGGCAACTTCTCCAACAACAACCTGTTGAACAACCTGGAGGAAATCACCAACACGGGTATTTTCACCAACAACGCCCAGCTTCAGAACAACAGCGGCGGCGTGTTCACCAACAATGGCGACCTGTACAATGCCCAGCCTGCCCGCATTGCCAACGACTACAACATCATCAACAACAAAAACCTGTACAACAACGGTACGATTGAGAACGGCGTACGGGTGTTCAACAACAGCTATTTCGAGAACAACGGCTACCTCATCAACATCGGTGATTTCATCAACGATGTGACGGGCATTTTCCTGAACTCGGGCACGTCAACCACGACCGGCTCCAACGGCGGCGTACTGGAAAATTCCGACGGCGGTATTTTCAGCAACCGTGGTACACTGAACAACTACAACGAGATTTTCAACTTTGCCTGCTCTTCATTCATCAACACAGGCATCATCAACAACTACTACTGGTGGAGCAACTACAGCTTGTTCTTTAACTACGGCACTTTCAACGAACTTCCGCATGGTCAGATGAACAACGAAGGTGGTGTAGAAATCACTGGTCCGACTTCCTCTGCAATTTGCGAAAGCGTAACTGTCGGCGTTGGCGACAATGGCTCCGTGACACTGACCGGTACTGCAATCGCCACCTCGGCTTATGACGATTGCTCGACACTCACGCTCACCATCAACGATGAAGCATCTGTGACCTACTCATGCGCCGATATTGGCACCAAGACGGTTAAACTTACCATCTACGACCGGGTAGGCACTAAAGTGGAATGCAGCGCAATCGTGACCATCGTTGACGAAACAGCGCCAGTTTTCCAAAACTGCCCGACCGACGTGGTTGTGGTCGCTACTGGAACCACCACACCTGCTACATGGACAGCCCCGACTGCTACCGACAACTGTGGCCCCGTCAATGTTACCTCAACCCACACGCCTGGTTCCAGCTTCCCGGTTGGAACAACAACAGTTTCCTACAATGCAGTTGACGGACGTGGCAACGGCGCTGCTCCATGTGAATTCAAGGTCATCATCGTACCTCCCGGCGAGTGCGCTGATATTGTTTCCATCCACAAAGTGACCAACACTGCTACCAATTGCGGCGCAAGCACTGCTTACGTCCTTTGGCTCAACAGCAACTACTACACCGCTGGCAGCGACTTGCTCTTCATCCAGTACACAAACGGTACTGCTCAACTTGTGGGCAGCGTGGTGCGGGGCAACACAAAAGGCTATGTGGAAGTCCATTTCTCCGGCAAGACGACCTCAGCTCCAAGTGGCAGCCCGAAATACAGCAACTGTGTGAACAATGGTGGCGGTAGTTGGACATACTACACCACGACTGAGGGCAAAATCACATTTGATGATTGTAACGTGTACAGCATCAAGCGCTATGGTCCTTCCTTCCAGGTAGGCAATGGCGCCAACCTGCAAAACGCCAACCAAATGGGCGCTAGTGGATGGTTTTCAAAGACCAGCAGCACCTCACAACTTGGCGACTTCAATTTCCGCTTCGGCAGCGAGGTACAGTGCCAGAACGGCATCTACCTCGAAGCTGAGTGTGCCACCTACGGCAGCAAATGGCAGCTCCGCACGGATGCCAATGCCTCCAACGGCACTGCGTTGAAACCTTCTACACAGAACTACTGCTACGACTACCCATCAACGACCGCCGCAGACCTAGTGACCTTCAACGTGAACGTAACCGTGGCAGGCAGCTACCGCCTTTTTGTACGCTCGAACGCACCTAATGGCAGCAGCGACAGCTACTGGGTACGTGTGAACGGTGGAAGCTGGGTAAAATGGAATGCTGTCAACTCATCTGCCTACGGCAGTTTCCAATGGGACCAAGTCGGCACCTGGACTTGCTGCGACAACGATTTGCCACTTTCTTTCAACCTCGTGGCAGGTGCAAACACCATCCAGTTTGGCTGGCGTGAACCCAATATTTCTTTGGACAAACTGTACCTGACCCTTTCTGGTAAAAAGCCAACTGGCCTCGGTGACAACGCTACCAACTGTGGCAACAATGGCGGTAGCGACCCATTTGACGGCAAAACGCTTTGCATCAAATCACGCAACAGCGGCAAATCGGCTGACATCTACAACTCAAGCACCAGCAATGGCACGAAGCTCGTGCAGTGGGACGCAAACGGTGGTAGCAACCAGAAATTCAAGTTCACGGCTGTGGGCCAAAACGTGTACAACATCACTGTTGAGCACAGCAACAAGTGCCTTGATGCTACCTCAAACTGCTGGGCTGGCTCCAAAGTCGTGCAGAATACTTGCGACGGCACGAACAGCCAGAAATGGACTATCGAAAGCGCAGGCAGCGGCTACTACTTCATCAAGAGCGTCAGCAGCGGCCTCTACCTCGACGTGTCAGGCAGTTCATTGTCAAATGGTGCTGAAATTATTCTTTGGTCAAAACACGGTGGCAACAACCAACAGTGGAGCATTGAAAGCTGCGGCAGCGCACCCGTTCAGTGCAACAAAACCGTCCTGTTCATCGTGGGCGACTCTTGGCTCTGCGACTCAGATGCAGCCATCAAAGGCCGTCTGCAAGGCTTAGGCTACACCGTAACGGTGAAGACCGACTACTCATGCGGCACTTCCGACGCAAACGGCAAAGGCTTGATTGTCATCAGCTCTACGGTTTCATCCTCCAGCGTTGGCACCAAATACCGTGAAGTGAACATCCCGGTTGTCACCTGGGAAAGCTACCTGTTCGACGACATGAAAATGACGGGTTCCGTTGACAACAACTACTGCGGCACAAACTCATCCGTGAGCAAGACCCGTATTTCTGACGGCAACCACAGCATCGCACAGGGCTTTACGGGCGACTTGAGCATCTTCTCCAGCGGCAAAACCATCAACTGGGGCAACCCTGGCACTGGGGCCAGCAAAGTCGCAACAGTGCCTGGTTACTCTAGCCGTGCCATGATTTTCACCTACGACGCTGGCGCCACAATGGTGGGCATGAACGCTCCATCACGCAGGTGCGGTTTCTTCTTGGAAAACAACAACGCACATTGCATGACCACTACTGGCTGGCGATTGTTTGACCGCACCATCGAATGGGCCAGCGGCTGCGACCTCGGCGTCAACGCTGAAACCCAACGTGCTGACGTACTCGACCTCCAAGCACAGCGCAACGACCGCATGGTCAGCCTCTACTGGCAGAACAACACAGGCTATAAAAACCAAAATTTCACCCTCGAAAAATCAACCGACGGCGTGAACTGGGAAATGTTGGCAGTACAGGATGCCTACCTCAACGAAGACCAGTCCACCAACTTGTTCGAAGACATCGACATGACTCCGGCCATTGGTGCGAACCACTACCGGGTGACGGTGACTTTCCTCGATGGCACATCCATAACCTCTGATGTTCAAGTGGTTACGATGAACGACGTGGAAGACTTCGGCATCTATCCGAACCCAGCCAGCAACGCCACCAACCTCAACTTGGAGAACTTGGTAGGCAAGAAAAATGTGACCATCCGCATTTTCGACTGGACGGGCAGGCAGGTTGACCAGCTGCAACTCGACGAGGTGTACGACGCTACGTACCAACTCGATTTGCAGCAACCCCAAGCGGGCCGCTGCCTCAATCAAATTTCAACGAACAGCAAGCGGCCCGCTGCGAAGAAGCTCATAATTTCAAAGTAAGTTTTTTGGTAAAATGGTTTCTGGGGGGCAGCGTTGGCTGCCCCCTTTTTTGTTTTTGGAAAAAACTACCTTTGGCTTTTCACAAAACGAAAACGAACCATGTCCAACAAAAACAAGTACCTGCTGCCGTTTGCGCTCGTCACCAGCCTTTTCTTCCTCTGGGGCATCGCCAACTCGCTGAACGGCGTCCTCATCAGCCACTTCCAGCTCGCCCTCGACCTCAAGCGCTGGCAGGCGGGTCTCGTTGATTCGGCATTTTATTTCGGCTACTTCGTTTTCGCCATCCCGGCGGGGCTTTTCATGAACCGTTTTGGCTTCAAAAAAGGCATCATCTTCGGACTGCTGCTGTATGGATTGGGCGCAGCCCTCTTCTACCCTGCCGCCGAGGTGCGGGTGTACGGTTTTTTCCTGTTTGCCCTGTTCACCATCGCCAGCGGTTTGGCGTTTTTGGAGACGGCGGCCAACCCTTACGTCTCCATCCTCGGCGAACCAGAGGGAGCGGCCCAGCGCCTCAACTTCTCGCAATCGTTCAACGGCCTGAGCATCATCTTCGGGCCACTGCTGGGCAGCCTGCTCATTTTCACCTCCAACAAACACAACGCCGCCGACCTCGCCGCCATGCCTGTTGACCAAGCCGAGGCCATCCGCATCGCCGAAGCGCAAACGGTGCAGATGCCATACCTCGGCCTCGCCGCCGTGGTGCTGTTCGTGGCACTGCTTTTTTGGCTCACGAAAATGCCAGAACCCGTGCAACCCAGCACCTCCGGCAAAAAAGGCTGGGACGGCATTTTCAGCAACCGCCACCTCGTGCTGGCCATCGCTGCACAGTTCGCCTACGTGGGGGCGCAAGCTTGCCTCTGGGGCTATTTCATTGACTTCAAAATCCAACTTTCGCCCGACGGCCACTTCTTTTTGGTGGAAGCGCTCAAGCCCTTCTTCGAGTGGATGGCGGGCAGCGCCGAGGACCTGACGCCGCAGCGTTGGGCAGGTTTCCACCTCACGTTCAGTTTCTTGCTGTTCATGGTTGGGCGGTTTTTTGGTACCTGGCTCATGTCGTTCATTCAGCCGCAGCGACTGCTGACGGTGTTCTCCGTGGTGACGTTTTTGTTGTTCCTGACGGCAGCCACCGCCACTGGCCTGACGGCAGTCGTGGCACTGCTCACAGCTAGTTTTTTCATGTCCATCATGTTCCCGACCATCTTCGCACTCGGCACCAAAAACCTCGGCGAGCAGGTGAAACTCGGCTCCTCGCTCATCATCATGGCCATCGTGGGCGGGGCAGTTTTGCCGCCGCTATTTGGCTTGCTGGCCGATAAAACGGGCAGCTACCAGTCGGCGCTTTTCTTGCCGATGCTGTGCTTCGTGGTCATCGGGCTTTACGGCTGGAAGGGCTATAAAATAAAGACAATCAGCTAAGTATGAAACTCCATTTTATCATTCCATTCGCTTGTGCCACACTGCTTGCCGCCTCTTGCGGTGGAGGCTTTGGTGAAAACAAGCAGCACAGCACCCCTGCCCTCGACTCGCTCCTAGCCGACACTACGCTGATGGGCGAAGCCGCCATTGCGCCAGCGAACGAGACCGAAGCAACCACGCCGAGCAGCTCAAAGCCATCAAAAATCAAGGTCAAAAACGACCTCGACTATGCAGCCACTTTTTTGACAAAACTGACCTACGCCGGACTCGCTGAAAACATCGAACTGGCAGATAGCCTGTTGATTTTGGAGCAAACGGACACCGTTGTTTTTCCGATGGATTTGCCGAAGGAGAAATGGACAAACTTCGTGGCCATGAAGTCCGGCACCCTGTATTCATTGGATGTTTCGAGGGCAAACTACACCACGCTCGACTTCAATTTTGAGCTGCGCAAAGGCAAACAGACCATTGACCAAATCAAAGGAAAGGCCAACCTGAACCCCGGCTTCGTACTTGGCAGCGAGAGCGACGAAGACGAAAGCACGGGCAACAGCTACTTTGCCAGCGAGTACCATTTTGAAAGCCCCGATTGTACTTTTAGCATCCGCCTCGGCGACGACGAAGGGGTGAAAAAGGTAAAGCTCATCAAGCAATGCAAGTCTGGGAAGTTCAATATTGCTTTGGAAGATTGTCCGGTGCTTTTGGAAAAATGAGCCTCGATGACAATTGAGCAAGTGAGCACCGCAACTGAGCAAGTGAGCACCGCAACTGAGCAAGTAAGCACCGCAACTGAGCAAGTGAGCACCGCAATTGAGCAAGTATGCACCGCAATTGAGCAAGTATGCACCGCAATTGAGCAAGTGAGTACCGCTATTGACCGTTTAAGCACCGTAATTGATAGAACGATTACCGTAAATTATGGTAAAGGGAGTTTGATTTCAAATTATCACAATATTTGAAGGCATGAAATACCACTTCGCACTAGACCTGAAAGACGACCCCGCCCTCATCGCCGAGTACGAGCGCTGGCACGCCCCCGGCGGCGTCTGGCCGGAGATTTTGGAGAGCATCAAATCGGCGGGCATCACGGCGCTGGACATCTACCGCACCGGCAACCGCCTGTTCATGGTGATGGAGGTGAACGAAGGTTTCAGCTTTGAAAGAAAGGCCGCCGCCGATGCCGCCAATCCACGGGTGCAGGCTTGGGAGGAGCTGATGTGGCAGTTCCAACAGCCGCTGCCCTGGGCCAAAGACGGCGAGAAATGGGTGCTGATGAACAAGATTTTTGAACTAGAAGGATAGGACGCTGATTGAACTGATTTGACAAGATTGAAACTGATTTTTCCAGTGTAATCTGTGTGAATCTTTTTAATCCGTTCCATCTGTGTCCCATCAAGCAAAATCATGAAAAGACTCGAAAACAAAACAGCCATCGTCACGGGTGGCGCCAGCGGCATCGGGCTGGCCATTTCACGGCGCTTCGCCGCAGAAGGCGCATTCGTCCATATCCTGGACTTGAAACAGGAGGAAGCTGAAAATGCTGCTGCCAACATCCGTTCGGAAGGCGGCCAAGCCGCTGCCCATGCCTGCGACGTGAGCAACCAACAGCAGGTCGCCGAGATTGTCCAAACCATTCACAGTCAGCACGTTGCGAACATCCTCGTTTGCAATGCGGGCATTGGGTTTGTCGGCAATTTGGAGAAAACCACGGAAGAGGACTTCGACCGGATGTACCGGGTGAACGTGAAGGGCGTGTACAATATGATGTACGCCACCATGCCATTTTTCAAGCAAAATGGCGGCGGCGTCATCCTCAACATGGCCAGCATCGTCTCGTCCGTGGGCATCCCTGACCGCTTCGCCTACTCCATGACCAAAGGCGCTGTGCTGACCATGACCCTCAGCGTGGCGATGGATTACCTAAGCGACAACATCCGCTGCAACTGCATCTCACCTGCCCGCATCCACACGCCGTTCGTGGATGGTTTTCTGGCAAAAAACTACCCCGGCCATGAGGCGGAAATGTTCGCAAAATTGGCGAAGACGCAACCCATCGGGCGCATGGGCACACCTGATGAGGTGGCGAGCTTGGCGCTGTTCCTCTGCTCCGACGAGGCAGCCTTCATCACGGGCTGCGATTTCCCATTGGACGGCGGATTTATTAAATTGCGTCCTTGATTTGTAACTTTGTCACAAATGCCTCATTATGAGGTTGTTTCACCAAAATCAATAAATAAAATGACGTTCATACCAACTCAAAAAGGATTCTTTGGCAGCCTTCAAACTGTCGCATTGTTGGCAATCCTGTACTTTTTGCCAAATGTTTTGACGGCACAGCGCATCACGCTCACCCCACAAAAAGGCGACGCATTGTTCATCGGAGTTGACAACCCGGTTTTGGTCAAGGTCGAGGGCATCGCTGATGACCAGGTTTACCTCGCCAGCGATGGCATTGAAATCGAAAACAAGGGCAACGGCCTTTACAACGTCCTCGTTTCGAATCCTGGTAAGGTCACTTTTACCGTGCATGGTGAGGGATTCCAATACAAGAATTTTGACGTGGAGGTGAAGCGGATTGCTGACCCAATGCCTGGGCTGAAACTTCAAAACGGTGAAGTGAAAAAAGATGGAGCAATTAGTACTGAGGCCCTCAAAAAAGCATCAGGCTTGGGCTTTGAGACTGCCGGATACAACGGAGCGTTGCAGATTGAGATTGCCAGTTTCAACATCATCCGGGTGCCCAAGCGTGGTGACGTCGTCGAAGTGCCGAATACAGGTGCTGACTTCACCCAAAAAGCAAAGGAATTGGTCAACACAGCAACCAATGGTGACACTTTTTACATTCAGGAAATACAGGCTAAAGTTGCAGGTACAACGGAGCTTAGAACTTTGCCCAACCTCGTTTTCAATATAAAATAAACCAAGCTCGACTTGGTGAAAAGCCCTTGAGAACATGCTGTTTTCAAGGGCTTTTTTGTTTTACAACCCTTCCAAAAGCTCATCCTCCACCAGATTCGGCAGCGTAACCACCAGCCCCGGTGTCCGCTCCATTTCCCTTTTGATGGCAAAAATGGCTTCGTCGTTCCGTGCCCAACTGCGGCGGGCGATGCCGTTGTTCACGTCCCAGAAAAGCATGGACTCCAGCCTGCGGGCAGCATCGGCAGAGCCGTCGAGCACCATCCCGAAACCGCCGTTGATGACCTCGCCCCACCCTACTCCGCCGCCGTTGTGCAGGCTCACCCAAGTGGCTCCCCGGAACGAGTCACCGATGACGTTCTGCACGGCCATGTCGGCAGTGAAACGGCTGCCGTCGTAGATGTTCGAGGTTTCCCGGAAAGGCGAGTCAGTGCCGCTGACGTCGTGGTGGTCACGACCCAGCACCACCGGGCCGGCCAGCTCGCCGCTGGCGATGGCAGCATTGAAGGCTTGCGCAATCTTCACTCGACCTTCGGCATCAGCGTAGAGGATGCGGGACTTGGAGCCAACGATAGGCAGGTTGTGGTCGGCATTTTCAATCCAAATGATGTTGTCGTTGAGTTGCCCCTGGATTTCCGCAGGAGCTTCGACCTTGATTTTTTTCAAAACCTCGGCGGCGATGGCATCTGTCTTGTCCAAATCGGATTTTTCACCTGAACAACAAACCCAGCGGAAAGGCCCGAAACCGTAATCGAAGCACATTGGCCCCATGATGTCCTCCACGTAGCTGGGGTACTTGTACTCGCCCGTGCTTTTGTCCTTGAAAACATCGGCGCCAGCCTTGCCCGCTTCGAGCAGAAAAGCATTGCCATAATCCCAGAAATAGGTGCCTCGTTCGGCCAGTGTGTTCACTGCGTTGGCATGGCGGACGAGGGTTTTGCGCACCTCGTCCATGAATCGGGGCTTGTCAGAATCCAGCAGCAGCTTGGCTTCCTCGAAAGTGAAGCCCGCCGGGCAGTAGCCAAGGTCGTCAATGTTGTGGAGGCTGGTTTGGTCGCTGAGGAGTTCAATTTTGGTGTTGGTGGCCACCAATTTCTCCAATAAATCCACCACGTTTCCAGCGTAAATCAAGGCGATGGCCGTGCCTGCTGCCCGACATTCTTCAATGCGTTGGATGAGCAGGTCGAGGTCACGATAGACGTTTTCCCGAAGGATATAGCCGTCCACGATGCGCTGCTCTGTGGTTTTGTCGTCCACTTCGGCCAGCACGCCTACTGCCCCAGTGATGACAGCTGCCTTCGCCTGTGCGCCCGACATGCCGCCGAGTCCGCTGGTCACGAAGATTTTGCCCCGCAAATCGTCGTTACCGAGTTTGCGCAAGCGACCGGCATTCAGGAGCGTGATGGTGGTGCCGTGGACGATGCCCTGAGGCCCTATGTACATGAACGAGCCCGCCGTCATTTGGCCGTATTGTGTGACGCCGAGAGCGTTGTACTTGTTCCAGTCTTCTTTTTTGGAGTAATTGGGAATCATCATGCCATTGGTCACAACCACCCGTGGGGCGTCTTTGTGAGAGGGAAAAACACCGAGAGGATGCCCGCTGTACATGGCAAGTGTCTGCTCCTCCGTCATTTGCGATAGATACTGCATCGTGAGCAGGTACTGCGCCCAGTTCTGAAAAACGGCACCGTTACCGCCGTAAGTGATAAGCTCGTGGGGGTGCTTCGCAACGGTGGGGTCGAGGTTGTTCTGAATCATGAGCATGATGGCCGCCGCCTGCTGGCACTTGGCCGGGTACTCGCCGATAGGCCGAGCGTGCATCTCGTAATCCGGGCGGAAGCGGTACATGTAGATGCGACCGTAGGTTTCGAGTTCATTGAAAAACTCAGGGGCCAACACGCTGTGGTGCTTTGGGTCGAAATAGCGCAATGCATTGCGCACTGCCAGCTTTTTTTCCGCAGCGGAAAGCACACCCTCGATGACCCGCTTGGGTGCATGGGAAACTACGGGGTCGTAAGGCTTGGGAGCTGGAAGTTGGTCGGGGATGCCTTGCAGGATGGACTGCTGGAATGGCGTCAGGTTGTGCATAATTTGGCCTATTTTGATTTGGAAGCCAAAAGTAGGGAAAAATGGCATTTCAACTTCGGCGAGGCTCATCGCCTCGCCGAAGTTTGTTCACTCAAAAACTGTAATCCACCCGCAGCGTGAAGTTCCTGGTCGGCTCGATTTTGCCGGGACGGGCGACGTATTCCCGGTTGGTGAGGTTGCCGCCAATCAGCGCCAGTTTCAGGTTATCGTTGGGGAAAAAAGCCACACGAGCGCCCAAAATCAGGTCGCCCTTGTTGTTATCCTGCCTGAATTTGCGCAGTCCAGGCA
This sequence comes from uncultured Saprospiraceae bacterium, assembly GCA_964442355.1. Taxonomy (GTDB): domain Bacteria; phylum Bacteroidota; class Bacteroidia; order Chitinophagales; family Saprospiraceae; genus UBA6168. The sequence continues at coordinate 10,673 of CAYTZS010000113.1, forward strand.
CCACCAGCGCCTCGAAAACCTCGTCAATGTTCTCCATGAAGCTGTTGTAAATGGCGCTAACCCCCACCGAAAACTGGCCCGCCCTTGATTCGATGTCCACTTTGGCAGTGTGGCGGTAGCGGTATTTCAAGATGTTTTCGCAGGAGTTGCCGTTGGAACAAATGGAAGAGTTAATGGCATTCTGGTAGGCCTCCGTTTGGCGGAAAGCAGCTGAGCCAGACTTCAGCGAATCAATGGAAGCCCACTCCTTGAATTTTGGGTCAATGTAGGTGTAGCCCGCCAGCACCATCGTTTCCAAACCAAACATTTTTCCCTTGCCCGTCACGCTGGCCTCGTAGCCCCGGATGCGGGTGTCGCCGACGTTTTGAGATTGGAAAGACGGCGGGAAAGAACCCAACACCAAGTTGAACTCCATCATGTCTTGGTACTCGCTGGTGAAAGCTGCTAGGTCGAGGAAGCCACTGAAAGTTCCGACCTTGAAACCTTGGCGAAGCCCCAGCTCTGCCGACCAGCCCGTTTCGGAGGTGAGGTCAACGTTGGGGAGGATGGGCGTGCCGCCAAACAGCGTGTAAATGAACTTCTCGGCGATGCTCGGGAAGCGGTAGCCCTGCCCCCACGATGCCCGCAGGAACGTGGCCTGCCCCAGTTCGTAACTCGCACCGAAACGAAAAACCGGCTTCGCCTCCTTGATTTCGCCGCCCGGAACGGTGTCTCGCCGTACGACTTGGCCCTCAATTTTGTATTCAATGACTTCAGGCGTGATGATGTTGTTGTGCTCGTACCGAAAACCACCGGAGAGGTTTAGCTTCTCAAACAATCGCTGGTCTATTTGCAGGTAGCCCGCCAAGTTGCGGCTGGTGAAAGTGGTGTCACCGTAGAGTGGCGCCCGCACTGCCGTGCCGATGTACACGCCCCCAGCCGACAGAATCATCCCAATTCGGTCCATTTTGCGCTGAAACTGGTACTCAGCGTACTTCACATCGGATTGGTTCGACTGGTCGGCCTCCGAGGTACCCGTATTGTTTTTCACGCTAAAAAATCGCCCCATGAGTTTGTGCCGATTGTTGGCGGGGTCGTAGTAGGTCACGTACGGGTCGATGTTGAAACGCAGGTTGTCGCTCTCCGAAACCGCCGCACCTGGCCTAAGAATCAGGCTGTCCAAGCCTCCCCAGAAGAAAAAGGAAGCGCCTTTTGTCTTGTTGAAGTTGGTGTTCAGCCCCACCGAAAGGCGGTCGGTGATGCGATAGCGAGTACCGACGTTGACACGCCCACGGCGTGACCATGTGCTGTCGTTGATGCTTTCGTTGCGAATGTAGAACCCGCCCAGCACGAGGTCGAGCTTGCCAATTTTTTGCTTGTGCGAAACACCACCACCTGCTGAGTAACGAGGGGTATCCCACCATTTTGCCGCTTCATTTTTTGGTGCCATGAACGTGGTAGCAAACGGGGAAAACTTGGTCTCTGGCTTTGCTTTGGCGTAGGCTGTGCGCACGTTCACGATGCCGTTCAGCGCCGAGGAGCCGTACAGCGCCGAGGCAGCGCCCTTCACTACTTCCACTTGCTCAATGTTTTCGAGGGGCACGTCCTCCCACTGCGGAAAGCCTGCGTCGGCTTGAAGGATGGGCATGTCGTCCACGAGCAGCAGCACCCGACTACCTGCACCGTAGCTGAAGCCGGAACCACCCCGGATGTTGGCTTGGTCGCCCACGAGGTTTACGCCAGGCACTTTGTCGAGGAGGCCACTGAGGCTGGTTTGGTTGGTGTTTTCGATGAGGTTGGGACGCAGTACATCGAGAGAAACCGTGACCTCGCCCAGCGCCCTTTCGTGCTTGCCGCTGGTCACTGTGGCTGTGGAGAGGATGTTGTTGCTTTCGGGCAGTGCCACGTCGAGTTGCCTGATTTCATTGGCTTTCAGCGAAATGCTTTGCCGAACGATTTCCAGTCCAACAAAGCTGAAAATGATTTCGTAGTCGCCGGGAGGAAGCTGGAGTTCGTAGTGGCCATCGAGGTCGGTGATGGTACCATTTTCACCTACTTGAACCGTAGCAGTGATGAGTGGTGAGCCGTTTTTTTCTTCGGTCACGGTGCCAGTAATTGTTGCCGTTTGTGCCGACAAAAAGGCAACGGCAAAAAGGAATAAAACAGTCAGGGTAGATTTGTATTTGTTCATAAAATGAGTGGTTTTGACATGCTGGGTCAATGGCCGTTGCATCGTTGACCATTGAAAAAATGCCGAGCAAGTTTAGGCAATTCTGCCGTTTTCTTCTCTTTGGAAATGTTCTCGTGCGACTTGAAATGACAGCGCCAGAAACGAGCGCTGTGTTAGAGTGGGTAAAATACGCCTTTCCATATTGCTGGAAACGGCTAGTGTGGATTGGCCGCAAAAATAAAACTTGATTTCAAAAACCATCATTTCAAATTAAACTTGGACAAACCGCAAGTTTTTCAGGGAAGTTTTTAGAGTTTTGTCTTCGCAAAAAGTGTAATGCAAGACACTGCTGCCACTGAGTTCTCCGACTGACTTGCTCATTTTTCAACAAAAAAATCCTGTACGATGACAAAACTGTTACTCGCCCTTTGCCTCAGCTTGAGCGCTACTTTCCTTGCTGCGCAAACTTGCACCCCTGACCAAATCTACGCCGACTCCACTGCTGGCGTTTACCCAAAACCCTACGACGCTGCCACGAACCCCAACGGTGGCATCACCGAGTGCGCCGTCATTGGCGAGTACTTCCAGTTCGACCTCACGGTGGTCATCAACGACACACTGACAATTGGTGCACTCAGCTTTCCGCTTGACTCCATCATCATCACCGATGTCACGGGGTTGCCAACTGGCCTCAGCCACGGCTGCATCCCCAACAACTGCCATTTCCTCAAGAACACCTTGAGCTGCGCCTACATCTACGGTACGCCGACAGCTTCCAACGCTCCGGGCGCATACGACATGACCATCAAGGGCAATGCTTTTATCAGTGGCTCTTCGCTGCCGTTTGCGTTGGAGTTCCCGAACCCAGCACTGGCACCTGGCAAGTACACCATTCACCTGAATGCCAACGCCAGCGACCCGTGCGCTGTATCAACCGGCACCAACAGCCTCGAAGGCAAGGTTGGCATACGCACCATGCCCAATCCAACGGCTGGTATGACACAAATCAGCATCAGCTCGCAAGTCGATGGTCAGTTCCAATTGCAGGTGGTGGATTTGTTGGGGCAACGCATGTCGCAGCAGGTGGTCAGCATCAGCACTGGTGAAAACGTGGTGGACTTTGACGCCAGCCAGTTGGCCAACGGCCTCTACCTCGTTCAACTCTTCAACGAAACGGGCATGGTCACACAAAAACTGGCTGTTCAGCACTAAAAATAATGCCCCAAAATCAACTGATTTTTTCTTTTTTACAGCATTATGAACAAACACGGCGCCCCGTTCTGGGGCGCTTTTTTTATGTAAAAATGCAGCGAACCTGACGTTTCTTGCTGTGGTTGCCACTTTTTAGTTGCCCGTTTGTCCTTTCGTTTGCTTCATCAAAATTGGGCGCATGGAATGAAATTTTGTAAAATCAATAACGTTTTGGAAAGCCGGCAAACCAACGTTTTGAAAATTCGTTTGTTGACTTACTGTTTTCATCCCAAGCGCTTGCTACTTTTGCACACTTTTTTCAAAAAAAATTAATTATTCAGAACATGAAAATGAAATCCATGATGTTGGCCGCCGCAATTGCGTTGCCTTTTGTTGGTCTGGCCCAACTTTCAGCACCACCAGAAAACTGGCAGCACCTCGATAAAATGAAGGATGGCTACTACGGTGTAAGTGCCAACAAGATGTACAACGAAATTTTGGCTGGCAAAAAATCTGAGACCGTCGTGGTTGCAGTGATTGACGGCGGCGTTGACCCGCTGCACGAAGACCTCAAAGACGTGATGTGGACCAACCCCGGCGAAATTCCCGCCAACGGCATTGACGATGACAAAAACGGCTACGTGGACGACGTTTATGGCTGGAACTTCATCGGCGGCAAGAACGGCAAGAACGTGGACAAAGACCAGTTGGAGATTACACGTGTGGTGGCCAATTACGCCAAGAAATTCAAAGGTGTGGACGCCTCCAAACTCTCCGGCAAGGAGAAAAAAGAATACGAACGCTACAAGAAACTGGAAGAAACAGTGACCAAACAGCAAACGGAAGCTGCTGCCAACCTGCAACTCTACTCAGGCATCTTGGAATCCATCAAAGCGTTGGAAAAGAAAATCGGCAAAGAAGAGGTGACATTGGAAGACCTCCAAAGCTTCCAGACGGACGATGCCAACCTCAAACGTGCCTCGCAGGTGATGATGGGCATGTTGGGCGAAGGCGCTACTTCAAGGGAAGTCAAAGACCAAATCCAAGGTGGCGTTGACTACTTCTCTGGCCAAGCCGAATTCCAGTACGACGTCAACTTCGATGGCCGCAGCGTGGTAGGCGACAACTATGCCGACAGCTACGAGCGCTACTACGGCAACAACGACGTGAAAGGCCCAGACGCCAGCCACGGCACACACGTAGCAGGTATCATCGCTGCCAGCCGCAACAATGGGCTGGGCATGGAAGGCATAGCCGACAACGTGAAAATCATGGCCATCCGCTGCGTACCAGATGGCGACGAGCGTGATAAGGACGTGGCCAATGCCATCATCTACGCCGTGGACAATGGTGCAAGCGTCATCAACATGAGCTTCGGCAAGGGCTATTCTTGGGACAAAGAAGTAGTGGACAAGGCCGTGAAATACGCCCTCAAAAACGACGTACTGCTCGTTCACGCCGCTGGCAACTCCCACCAAAACAACGACAACACCGACAACTTCCCGAACGACAAATTCGAGAAGAAAGGACTTTTTGGCCCAAAAAAGGCGAAGAACTGGGTGGAAGTAGGCGCACTTAGCTGGCAAAACGGCGAAGACATGGCCGCCACTTTCTCCAACTACGGCAAGGACAACGTTGACTTGTTCGCCCCGGGCGTTGACATTTATTCTACTATTCCCGATGGCGGCTACGCCCGCTTCGATGGCACGAGCATGGCTTCCCCGGTAGTGGCTGGTGTAGCTGCGGCGCTCCGCTCCTACTACCCAGAACTCAGCGCCGAGCAAGTGAAGGACGTGATGATGTCCAGCACCACGATGGCCGCCAATGCCAAGGTGAAAGTGCCCGGCGACGAGGAAACGCTCGTTCCATTCACCGACCTCTGCGTGACTGGTGGTGTGGTGAATGGCTATGAAGCTGCCAAGAAAGCAGCCAAAGTAAAAGGCAAGCGCAAAAAAGCTTTCCGTGAGCGTGCTGCCGCTGCTGCTAGTGGTAAGTCCGTATCGAAGGGAAGAGCCTAAGCTTTGTTTGATGAGTTTGAATAGTTTGATGGGTTTGAATTGTCTTACCCATCAAACTATTCAAACCCATCAAACTATAAAAATCAATCCTCCAGCACCCCAAACTTGCCGCTGTTCACGTCTTGAAACGCCTGCATGATTTCCTGCCTAGTATTCATCAAGAAAGGGCCGTAGGGCACAATGGTTTCATTGATAGGCTCGCCAGAAAGCAGCAAGAAAACAGCACCTTCCGAAGTTTCCAATTGAATATCAGTACCGTCGTTTTTGAACAAGGCAAAATGGTCAGTGGCAACATCGTCGGCGTCATTGATGCGCAGGCTGCCCTCCGTCACCAACAAGCCCGTGTTGTATTTTTCTGGTAAACTGAGCGACAAGGAATCGCCCGCATTGAACCGGCCCACGTACACGTGCATGGGCGTGAAGGTAGTGGCTGGGCCTTTTACCCCCTGAAATTCTCCAGCAATCACTTCCAACACACCGCCGCCGTTGGGCAGCAAGTACTTGCCCATTTGCCCATGCTCGATGGCTTGGTACTTGGGCGGGGTCATTTTGTCCTTCGCTGGTAGGTTTACCCAAAGTTGCACCATCTGGAACGGGCCACCCTTCTTGCTGTACTCGGTATCGTGGTACTCCTTGTGCAGGATGCCGCTGCCTGCTGTCATCCACTGCACATCACCCTCGCCGATGATGCCGCTGTTACCAGCACTGTCGTGGTGGGCTACTCGACCATGAAATGCAATGGTCACCGTCTCGAAGCCCCTGTGCGGGTGAACGCCTACTCCACGTGGCGTGTCGGATGGCGGAAACTCAATCTTGGAACCATAGTCCATCAGGAAAAACGGGCTCATGCGGTACAAGCCCATGTCATACCCGCTAGGGAAAAAATTGTGTACCCGAAACCCATCGCCCACCATGTGCGGCGGCGTAGGTGGCAGCACTTGCTGCACTGATTTTGTGTTGCTCATTGACACGATTTTTAAAAGTTTGGCCAATAGAACAACTTGGGCATCGAAAAGTTAACCCGTTGCTTCGTAAAAAAGGCACCCCATTGTTAATCAATCACCTTCATCAGCTTTGCCGCTTTGCTGATTTTTCCATCCACCCGGAAGTAGATAAAATACGGGGCAGCCACCTCGTTGGTCAAGTCGAGGGTTAGGGTACCAGTGGGAGTAATGTCGAAATGCAGCTCCTTGATGGTTTTCCCCAGCACATTGGCCACTTCCAAGCTCAGGCGCTGGAAGGGTACCTCGATTTTGTAGTCCACGGTTACGAGGTTGGCGCTGGGGTTTGGATAGATGCGCATGCTGGCGAGGTTGTCGGAAATGGTAAAAATTTCGTCCGGGTATTTGTCCCAAACCCTGAAATTGTCCAACCCGGCTTCCACGACGTTGGGCGTGCCGCTGCGGTCGCTGGCCACGAATCGGATGCGCACGTCGTCGGTCAGTGGCACGTAGCTGGCCAGGTCGAAGGTATCGGAAGTTTGCCAAGCCTGCACATTGTCGGCATCGGTGTCGTAAATGGCGAGGATTTGGGTGTCGGGGCCATTGGTGACGTACACCACCATCGAATCGTTGGCGGCATTGTTTGA
>CAYTZS010000114.1:0-17508 GCA_964442355.1 uncultured Saprospiraceae bacterium
GGTGCACGGCAGTCCCCGCAAAATCAACGAATACCTCTTCGAAGACCGGGAGGAGAAAAGCCTGCTTCGCATACTCGAAAGTGCCGATGCCGACATCCTCTGTTTTGGGCACACGCACAAGCCCTACCACCGCATCCTCAATTCGGGGACTGAGGAGGCACCGCACTACCGCCACGCCATCAACATCGGCTCGGTGGGCAAGCCCAAGGACGGCGACCCACGGGGCTGCTACGCCTTGCTTTCGATTGACGAACGCAGTTCCATTTTGGACAAAAGCGGCGTCAGCGTTGAGTTCGTGCGATTCGAGTACGACGTGGAGAAGGCAGCAAAGGCGGTGGAGGACAGCCCGTTGCCAAATGCGTACGCCACGGCGCTGCGGGTAGCGAAATGAGGCTTGTATAATTGCAAAAATCACCCATCCATTTGCCAAAAATCACCGCCTGCCACACGGCATTGACATAGCTTTATAACGGGTTTGAGAGGGTTTGAAATGCGGCAAAATGCTCAGGTCTTCTCAAACCCGCTCTTCCGAATCAAAAACATAAAGCCATGGCAGAAATAGCATCATCGAAAAGGCAAATCACCTTGATTTACAACTCGGACTCCGTGCGGGCGAAAAAAACCTTAGCGCTTGCGCAAACGAAGGAACTCCCCATTCGGGAAATTGACGTGCTGTCCACGAGACTGACAGGCGAGCAATTGTCCGAAATTGCCAATGACTTGAATATGCCAATTCAAGCGCTTGTCAATCAAGAGCATCCCTATTACAAGGAGCATTTTGGAGATGCTAAGTTCTCAGACATGGACTTGCTGACCATGATTGAGCACAACCCTCAAATCTTGAAGCAGCCCATTGCCATACTCGGCGACAAAACTATTTTGGTAGATACTCCAACACATATACTGCAATTATGAAATGGGGAAACATGAGTCATCCCAATTTTTGAACTAGCTAGTTGCTCAAAATTCGGGATGACTCATGTTTATCAATTTCCAAACAACCCCAATAACCACGCAGATTCCAATCGTTTTCAGCATATCCCATTTTAATCTAAAATAAATAAAAAGGGCCGTTAGGGTGATGAATAATGCACCCCAGTCCAATGTCGCCCAATGCGGAATGGGGAGGTGAAAAGCGCCCCATGTTGTTTCGCCTACCTCACCGAATAGCGTATGGATGCTGAACCAAATACCGAGGTTGAGGACAACGCCCACCACAGCGGCGGTGATGCCCGAAAGGGCGGTCGTCAGTGATTTATTGCCCCGCAGGTGCTCGATGTACGGCGCTCCCGTGAAGATGAACAAGAACGACGGCAAGTACGTCACCCAAGTGACCAGCACCGAGGCCAGCACCCCTGCCAGCACAGGGTCGAGCGCACCCGCATTGCGGAACGCCCCCATGAAACCCACAAACTGCACGACTTGGATAAGTGGCCCTGGCGTTGTCTCTGCCATGCCGAGGCCGTCGAGCATCTCGCCGGGCTGTAGCCAGCCGTAGGTTTCCACGGCTTGCTGGGAGATGTAGGCCAGCACTGAGTACGCCCCACCGAAGGTGACAAGGGCAGATTGACTGAAAAACAGGCCCTGTTTCGTGAAAATATTGTCCAAACCAAGCGTCAGTGCCAGCACGACGACGGGCAGCAGCCAAAGCGTGAGCCAAAAAAGGGCCGTTGCAAAAGTCTTTGACCATGAGGGCTTTAGGGGTTGGAGTAGGCGGTCAATCAGCCCCTCCTCGCTGCCTGCTACATCGGCATGACCTTTTATAATGAGGAATTTTTTCTCCCAAATCCTGCCGCCCACAAAGCCAATCAGCCCAGCGGCCAGTACGATGATGGGGAAACTGATTTTGAAGAAAAAAATGGCGATGAAAGCCAGCACTGCTATGCCTACCATCACCCCGTTTTTCAGCGCTTTTTTACCGATTTTGATGACTGCCCCAACGACAATGGCCAGCACGGCAGGCTTGATGCCATAAAATATACCTTGCACCAGCCCTACGTCTTTCCACAGTGCATACACGATACTCAAAACCAGAATAGCTATGAACCCCGGTAACACAAACAGCGCCCCAGCCACCACCCCACCCTTTCGGCCATGCAGCAGCCAACCGATATACGTAACCAATTGCTGCGCCTCTGGGCCCGGCAGCAACATGCAGTAGTTGAGGGCGTGAAGGAAGCGGTTTTCGCCCAGCCATTTTTTATCCTCCACCACCAGTTTGTGCATGACGGCAATTTGCCCGGCAGGGCCACCGAAGCTGTAGAGTGCAATTTTAAACCAGACTCGGAGGGCTTCAGAGAAGGTGAGTAAGATTGCTGGCATCTGATTGTGTTAAAAATTAGACACGAATTTATAAATGGAATAGCATGAGGTCAAAATAATTACCACACCTACTAAAAACATTAATTGCCGAGGCTTTATGAACCGTACCAAATAAGCCCCAATTGGCGCAGCCACCACCCCTCCGATAATCAACCCAAGTATGGTTTTCCACCCCTCCAGCCCTAAAAAAAACAGGAACACGCCCGTGCTAAAAAACGTCACGAAGAACTCCGCCATGTTCACCGTGCCAATGGTGAGCTGTGGCGTTCTGCCTTGGTGAATGATGTTGGAAGTGACAACCGGCCCCCAGCCGCCGCCGCCAATGGCATCGAGCAGGCCACCAAAAAAGCCGAGCGGCTCTACCCGTTTTATTTCGTCCTTGAACAGCGGCTCCCGGAAGCTTTTTACCAAAATGATGACACCCAGCCCCAACAAATAAGCAGAAATAAAGGGCTTTATGATGTCACCTTCCAGCACTTTTGATAGCAAAAAAGCACCGAGCATGGCACCAATGACGCCCGGTAAGGCAATGCGGATGAACAGCTTTTTGTCCACGTTTTTGAGGTACAAATGCGAGAGGCCGGATACGCCAGTGGTGAATACCTCGGCGGTGTGTACGCTGGCCGATGCTACGGCGGGGGGCACGCCCAACTGCAACAAAAAGGTGGAACAACTGACTCCATAAGCCATGCCCAATGCTCCGTCAATGATTTGGGCGATGAAGCCAGCCAGACAGAACAGCCAAAATTGCCCATCAAAAACAATGGTCTTTGCCTCTATGGAATGGAAAAACTGCCAAATCAACCAACATATCAAGCTGATTTTGAGGGCAATAATGATGTAAGAAATATGCTTGTATTGGACTTTTTCCATGCGTTGATATGGTTTTTGGATTAAGAAAAATGGCGTGTCCATTCCTGAAAATAGCCCTCCAACTTTTGGCAATGGCCTGCCGTAAGTTGGCAAGGGCTTGCCGTGACTTTGAAAGGGCCTGCCGTGAGTTGGCAATGGCCTGCCGTGAGTTGGCAATGGCTTGCCGTGACTTGGCAATGGTCTGCCGTGACTTGGCAAGGGCTTGCCGTGACTTGGAAGGGGCCTGCCAGAAGACAGAAAAGGCTTTGCTCGTTAAGCAAAGCTTTTTGCGCAAATTCAACTTGATAAAGCGCAAATTGACCGGGCCTCTGCCCGGCCACCTGCTTAATAAGCGATTTAAAAAAATGGTAGTACATGCGTTTATTCAATGTTAAATCAGAAATTGAACATGCGTTAATTTGTGGTTTTTTTAAACGTAACCCGATGTGTCACGCCATACGTCCGGGGGTCGCCAAGCACTCCGGCGTAGTGGCCAGCATTGCCAGCGCCGGGTAGCAGTTGCTCAAAATAGTCATTATTGAGCAGGTTGCGTGACCAGATGAAAAGTGATACGCCTTTGTTGGCACGGAAGCATGTTAAAATGAGAAAACCAATGCCGTCTGTTGCTGCGTAATGTAGCAGCTCAGGCTGTTTTTTACAGCTATTGACAATCGAGAATTAAGTTAAATGGTTGAGGTAAGCAAGTCGACGATTAGCGACAACAGCGGTGCATCATGCTTTGACATCGCATGGCAGGAATGGAACTTGGGTTGGTTTGTTCAGGCAGTCGAGGATTCGGGTAACTCAAAGTTCTCATTGTTCAAAATTTTGAGTGAAACGATGGTCGGTTTTTGTTTTTGACACAAAGTAAAATACCCTTTACATTAAAAACTTAGGCAAAGATAATGGTAAACGATTTAAATCCTACCAACTTGGTAGGATTTATTTTTCGCCTGAATTAACCCTGATTTAATGAAAGTGAAAGTGCATTGAAACATTCTATTCAAGGAATTTGTTGAATAGATGAATCAATTGCACACATGGAAAAAAGAGTATTCAAAGACAGCATCTACACCGCCATCGCCGGACTTACAAAAGCCTTCGGCAACGCCAACCGATTGGAAATCCTCGATCTGCTGGCCAATGGCGAAAAGACCGTCGAGCAAATCGCCACGCAGACCGCCATTACTATCGCCAATGCCTCGCAGCATTTGCAGTTGCTGAAAAACGCACGGCTAGTGAAGGCACGTCGGGAAGGCAATTTTATTTTTTACACGATTAACGGGCGCAAGGCTTATGCCGCTTGGCAAGCCCTCCGGGACTTGGCACTGGAGGCTGAACCCGCCGTGCAGGTGACGCTCTATCAATACCGACAAGAAGCAGGCAGCCCGGAGAGCATGAAGCTTGAAGAATTGGAAAACAGAGGTGACACCTTTCAAAAAGGTGTCACCTCTAAAGGTACCCTCCTTCTCGACGTGCGCCCCCCCGAAGAATTTGCCAGCGGGAGCCTGCCCGGAGCCGTCTCCATTCCCATCGAGCAATTGTCTGAGCGCCTCAACGAACTGCCCCGCCACTTGACCATCATCACCTATTGCCGTGGCCCGTTCTGCACCTTCGCCGACGAGGCCGTGCAATTGCTCAAGGCCAGCGGCTTTGATGCCGTGCGGCTGGAGGAAACCTACCTTGACCACAAGCTAAAAACTGACGAGGCATGGAATTAAGCGCACATTCTACCGTGTCCCGTCCACCATCTACCGTCCGCCTCGGTTTGCGTGAAAACTGGAAGCAGTTCACCTTACTCGTTGTCATCAACGCCTTTGTGGGTGGCATGATTGGGCTGGAGCGTACTATCTTGCCAGAACTGGCTCAGGCGGAGTTTGGCATAGCTGCCAAGACCGCTATCCTTTCATTCATTATTGTTTTTGGCGTCACCAAAGCCATTACCAATTACTACACCGGGGCACTTGCCAACCGCTTGGGACGCAAAAACCTGTTGTTGCTGGGCTGGACGCTGGCCTTACCAATTCCGCTACTTTTGATTTACGCCCCAAACTGGCAATGGGTCATCGCCGCCAACGTGCTGCTTGGCATCCACCAAGGGCTGTGCTGGTCGAGTACAGTGGTGATGAAAATGGACCTCGTGGGCGACAAAGACCGAGGCTTGGCAATGGGACTGAACGAGGCAGCAGGCTACCTCGCAGTAGGTGCCGTGGCCTTCGCAACGGGTTGGATAGCAAGCCATTATGGCCTACGCCCTTATCCTTTTTACATTGGCATCGCACTGGCTGTTGCCGGGTTGCTTGGCACTTGGATTTGGGTAAAAGACACCCGCCACCACGTCGCTGTTGAAGCAGGTCAATCGGGCGTTGCGAAGCTGAAAAACGTGTTCTGGGAAACGACCTGGAAGAACCCCAACCTTGGGGCTGTCACGCAGGCGGGTCTGGTGAACAACCTCAACGACGGCATGGTCTGGGGCTTGCTGCCGATGCTGTTGGCCGCCAAAAACTTTACGCTGGCGCAAATCGGTATCATCGTCTCCATTTATCCCGCCGTCTGGGGGTTGGGGCAATTGGCGACTGGCAAGCTGGCCGATATTTTTGACAAAAGAAAGATGCTGACCTGGGGCATGGCCCTGCAAGGGCTGGCGCTACTTGGTTTTATTCCTGCCTCGCAAAATTGGCAGTTCATTACCCTGAGTGCCCTGCTCGGTTTGGGCACGGCAGTAGTTTACCCCACTTTCCTCGCCGCCATCGCTGGCCTGACGCACCCGCAGCAGCGTGCGGAAAGCATCGGTGTATTTCGCCTTTGGCGGGATTTGGGCTATGCCATCGGTGCATTGCTCACAGGGATTATCGCCGATTGGCTGGGCTTGGAGTGGTCGGTAGCTGTGATTGGCGGACTGACGATGGTTTCGGCAGGCGTTATCTTGGCAAGAATGAAACAGGTTTAGGCTGGCAGGTCATTCCCATCCACCATCCTTTGAACGGTGATGTCTTGCAGCGCTTGGAGAGTCTGGATTCGGACGTAGGTCATGGCTCGGCGCACCTCACAGGTGGCTAGGTCGTCGCAGTCGTGGCAGGTTTTGTAAAAGTTGAGGGAGGCACAGTAAGTGAGGGCAATCGGCCCCTCAAACATGCGGTGAATGTCGGCCAAGCTGATGTCGTTGGGCTTTTTCAACAGGCGGTAACCACCGTGCGCACCCTGCACACTCTCCACGAGGTGGTGGTTTTTCAGTTCTATCAAGATGGATTCGAGGAATTTCTTGGGAATGTGGCAGCGCTCGGCAATGTCCTTTGTCTTGGAGAGGTTTTCGGCCTTGGCCAAGAACACGAGTGCCTTGATGGCGTATTTTGCTTTTTGTGTTAACATTTTTGCCGCTTTTGCGCCACAAAGAAAAGAAGAATCGGACGCCGCAACAAAAGAATAATTGCACAACTCCAACCGCTTAAACACTGGGGAGTCAAGCCCCCACCAGTGCCATCACCGCCAAAATCCGCTCGTAGAGGTCTTGCGGTTTGAATGGCTTTGAAAGGTAGTCGTTCATGCCGATTTCGAGGCATTTTTCTTGTTCCTGTTTGTTGGAATTGGCCGTTAGTGCGATGATGGGAACTTGGCTGAACCCCCTGATTTTCTTGGCTGAGTCAAGGCCATTCAACACGGGCATTTGGATGTCCATCAGCACCAAGTCGTAGTCGTTTTCAAGCACTGCTTCGTACCCAAGCTGGCCGTTTTCGGCAATATCCACATTGACATAGTCCGACCAAGACATCAACACTTTCTTGGTAGCCAATTGGTTGAGGAAGTGGTCTTCGACCAAGAGGATTTTCATCGGATAGGTTGGAGCTTCTCCCGATTTATACCGCACCAATCTGGCAGGTTTGACGGGTATTTTGACCAAAATCTCAGAGCCTTTGGCGTCCAAATTGTGGAAACTCAACGAGCCTTCCAGCGACTTTATCAGTTTGGTGGAAATGGCCACGCCCATCAATTTTTTCTTCGGTGCGATTTCCTTTCCACCATTTGCCAACGATTGCTTGATAATGGATTCAGCATCAGCTAGCTCCTGCAACTCGTTGACATTCAAACGCTTGTGGTTGTTTTGTATTCTCAAAACAAGTTCCTGCTTCTCGCTTGAAACATTTGCACAAGTCGCATACACAGTAATTGTTTCGCCTTCCTCGCCTTGGCGCAAGGCTTGCTCCACGAGGTTGTAGACAATCTGGGTAATCTTGCGGGGGTCGCCGAGCACCTTCTCTGGAAGCTTATCGTCGGGCACAAATTTGATGGACATCTTGGCCGTATCCGCTTTGATTTTCACCACATTCACGGCACCTTTCAAGAACTCCAACAGGGAGACGTCCTCCTCCTCGACCTTCACTGCGTCAGTGACCATGAGCGAGAAGTTGAGCAGGTTGTTCACGGAGATGGACAAGTCGTTGACCGAGGTTTTCAGGTTGTTCACCAACATCTCTTGTTGGGTGGATGTCTCGGTATTGCCAAGCAGGTACAACAGGTTGACGATGGAAGAAAGTGGGGTACGGATTTGGAAGCCGAGGTCGGCGAGCACTTCTTCTTGGATGCTTTCTGTTTGCTTCGAAATGGCTTTTTCCAGCATCAAGCGTTCGGAGATTTTGCGCTCGGTGACGTCTTGGATGCTGCCCACGAGCATTACTTTTTGGCCTGACTCTTCGATTTTAACCATTGCCTGAACAGCCAGGTACCGAGGCATCAGGCTATTTTCCACCATAATCCGATGTTCCAAATTGTGCAGGCTGCCATCCCTCCCTGCTTCTTCAAAAAATGAAGCTACCATGGCTTTGTCTTCCTTGGGCACATACCTCAAGTACTCGGACAAGGTAGGCAGCAGACTGCCTTGTTGAATTGAAAAAATGCGGTAAACCTCCTCTGACCAGTTCATTTCATTGGTCACAACATCCATTTCCCATGTCCCAAACTGCGCCATTTTCTGTGCTTCAAGGAATCGTTTTTTGTGGACTTCAAACGCCTTGGCAGTTTCCTCCAACCTGCTTTGCACCTTGAATCTTTGCAAAGAAAAACGGACTACCCGGCATAGCATCTTGGCATCGAACTGTCCCTTGAGCAAGAAATCTTGCACACCTGCCTTGATGCTCTGTTGAATGATTATCTCGTTGTTGGTAGCGCTTAAGATAATTAACGGTACACGGGGAACTCGCTCCAAGAAACTGGAAATGGCTCTAAACCCAGAAACATCAGGCAGGCTGATGTCCATCAAGGCCAGCTCAATGTGGTGCTTGGCGGCCATATCAATCGCTGCTGCAAACGTCGAAACATGATGGAACTCATACTTGAAC
This sequence comes from uncultured Saprospiraceae bacterium, assembly GCA_964442355.1. Lineage (GTDB taxonomy): Bacteria > Bacteroidota > Bacteroidia > Chitinophagales > Saprospiraceae > UBA6168. The sequence goes on from CAYTZS010000114.1 coordinate 8,508, forward strand.
CCAATGTCTCGCAGGTAATCATCCATCAATTTTGCATCGGCTACGCTTGCATCTATGTATAAAATTGAAGTTTTAGAATGTTTACTGTTCATTGAATTCACATTGTAGATTCTTTCAAAATTGGTCGCATCAAAAATTTTACTCCAAAAACGCTCAGTGTATCATAGTTGGCAGAATGGCGGTATTGAGCCAAAACTCTTCGATACGCTTGATAATGTCAAAAAAACGGTCAAAATCCAACGGCTTGTTGATGTAGCAATTGACGTGCAAATTATAGCTCTGAAGAATGTCCTGTTCCGCTGTCGAAGTAGTAAGGATTACTACTGGGATGAATCGGAGGTTTGGGTCTTTCTTTATTTCCCCAAGCACCTCCCTTCCATCCTTCTTTGGCAGATTTAAATCCAGCAGGATAAGGTCTGGTCGGTTTGAATATTGGTAGGGCATTCTTCTGTGGAGGTAGTGGATAGCCTCCATGCCATCCATCACTACATCCAATTGGACTTTCAAATTACCTTGTTTAAAAGCTTCCTGGGCCAAGCGCACATCGCCTGGATTATCTTCTACCAGAAGAATGTTCACGGGTCTGGTCTTCTTCATGTGGTTCAATGTTGAGCGTTGATTAATTGGGGAGCGGGTTATGCAATAGTGGTTATCAGCTTTGAAATTATGCAGCAACCAGAAGTCAAGGAAGTGAGTCAAAACGGATGGCTAACACGATGCTTGTTGGCAAAGCTGCAATACAATGAAGACGGGGAGGGACAAAAATGAAAACCGGGGTTATTTTTGCCCGGCCATTGCTCATCATTTTTCAAAAGCCTACATGCAAACTTTACACCAATTTCAGGAATCATTCGATGCATACCTCAAGCAAAACCAATTCAACAAGCCACCCTACAACCTTTATGAACCAGCTGATTACATTCTGGCACTCGGCGGCAAACGGTTGAGGCCAGCCCTGCTTTTGGCGGGCCATTTCCTTTTTGACGACGATTTTGAAAGGTCGCTGCCAGCTGCTTTCGCTATCGAAGTGTTCCACAACTTTTCATTGGTTCACGACGACATCATGGACGCTGCGCCGCTTCGGCGTGGAAAACCCACCGTCCACAACAAATTTGGGCTCAATGCTGGGGTGCTTTCAGGTGATGTGATGCTGGCATTGGCCTATGACTACTTGCTGAATGCTGATTCACCAAATGCCCTTGAGGTGACAAAAAAATTCAGCAAGATGGCCATTGAAGTCTGTGAAGGTCAGCAAATGGACATGGACTTCGAGACACAATCTAGGGTGGAGATTGCCGATTATTTGAAAATGATCGAGCTAAAAACAGCAGTTCTGGTGGCAACGGCACTTGAAATCGGGGCACTAATCGGTGGGGGCGATGAAAAAAACGCTAAGTCGTTGTATGATTTTGGTCGCAACTTGGGCATTGCCTTTCAGTTGCAAGATGACATCTTGGATGCTTATGGAGACCCCAAGAAATTTGGGAAGAAGCCCGGCGGAGACATCGCCCAAAACAAAAAAACATACCTCTACTTGAAAGCACTTGAAGTAGCACCAGTAACAGTCGGGACTGAACTTTTTGAGCTTTTCAACAAAAACAATCAGGATGAAGCAGCGAAAATCGCAACCGTCATCAGCATATTCAACAAGTTGGACATCAGGAATTTAGCCGAAAAGAAGAAGGAAGAATATTGGCAAGCTGCGTTGAGTGCACTGGGTCAGGTAGATGCCTCATCAGAAAAAAAGGCTCTACTCGAGGGATTTGCAAAAAACTTGATGGACAGGGAGTCTTAAATGAAAAAGGAGCAACCACCGAAGCGGTTACCCCTCACACTATGAAACACTATTTCTTTCCGGTAAAATGGGATAAGCAGTTAGAGAAATTACGAAACCAGTTTTATCGTCATTGTAGAATTCTTAGTGGCAAGCATCAGTAAGACTGGACGTGGCAAATTTATAATGTTGTTGTAACTTTACAAAACAATTGCAAAAAAATTAGAGAATCCTTAAACATGGATGTATATGCATGCCCACTTTTTCAGTCGGTTATTTTGCTTTGAAAATACACTGGCAAATAAATACCTTTCTAAATAATTGATTTTCAACAACTTAATTGTCTCGAATTGAAAAATACCACACTAACCTGTTCTCAAAAAGCTCATTTTAATCATTCATTTGTTTTTTTGTCAATAAATCAATTTTAGCAAAAATGAAAATAAAATCAGTACTCGTTCTAGCTTTTTCACTACTTGTTCTTAATGAATCCATCGGACAAGACAACGCCAAAAATCTCCAACAGCTGCAGGTTGATGTCGTTTATCTTGCCTCAAACTTGTTGGAGGGACGTGAAGCAGGCAAAGCCGGAGAACAGCTTGCAGGCAAGTATATTGCGTCTAGGTTTGAAGAAATCGGCTTGGAACCTAAGGGTCTTGGAGGCAGTTGGTTTCACCCTTTTGACTTCAATTTCAACTCCAACCCACATGCCACCACTGGCGGTGAATCTCGAATTGGAAGGAACGTGGTTGGATACTTGGACAATGGCGCAGCCAATACCGTCATCATTGGCGCTCACTACGACCACCTTGGCTTGGGAATGCCCGGCACTTCCCTGCACGTTGGTGACCCTGCCATCCACAATGGAGCCGACGACAACGCTAGTGGGGTAGCTTCCATGCTTTTTTTGGCGGAGCATCTGAAAAAGTCTGCTGCAAAAAACAACAATTACCTTTTCCTTGCCTTTTCGGCTGAAGAACTTGGGCTTGTTGGTTCCAAAAAATTTGTCGAAAACCCCAGTTTTGGCCTTCAAAACACCAATTACATGCTCAACATGGATATGGTTGGCCGCTTGAATGAAGAAAAAGTGCTCGCAGTCAATGGGGCTGGCACCTCACCTACTTGGAAGGATGAGCTAGCTAAAATCTCTGTGAATGGCATCAAAATCAAAACCACGGAAAGTGGCATTGGCCCCTCTGACCACACTTCATTTTATTTGAAAGATATGCCTGTACTGCATTTTTTCACTGGTCAACACACAGATTACCATAAGCCATCTGACGATAGCGAACTGGTCAACTACGAGGGCATCTACGATGTGTCCATGTTTATTGCTTCCCTCGTGGAAAACCTAAACGACAATGGCAAGCTCGTTTTCACCAAAACCAAAGACGAATCACAACAAGGCGCCAGTTTTAAAGTGACACTCGGCGTGATGCCCGACTATGTTTACGACGGTGACGGGATGCGAATAGATGCGGTGATGGACGACCGCCCTGCAAAAAAGGCCGGCTTGGAAAAGGGCGACATCGTGCTCCAAATAGGTGAAATCCAAGTGAAGACCATCTACGACTACATGGATGGCTTGGCCAAATTCAAGAAGGGCGACAAAGCAAAGGTGAAGGTGAAGCGAAAAGACCAAGTAATCGAACGTGAAGTTGAGTTCTAGTCAACTTGTTCGACAAGATACATAAAAACTGCAAATGGTTGATAATGAATCATTTGCAGTTTTTTTTTGTGCGCTCACTCTGCCCCTTCCAATGAGAGTTTTGCTACACAACCGAACAAAACGATAATGACGAATAGTGCAAACATGGTGTTTTTGCTTTTTATGAAAAAAACGTCCTTATCGAAATGCGGTCGGATTGTAGCCGAATGGGAAAAGTAGATTTGCCTTTGCAGAATTGCTTTGCGAAAAATTGATGCTTAACAAAGCGGTAGAACCTAAATAACTACTGGAAAAAAGCAGGCCAGTTTTCTGGTTTTGCTTTGTTCCGAAGTTTTTTCCAGTGCTTTGATGTAAAAATCTTTGATTCCCCAGCGTGTAAGCCTATCGTTTTACGATAATGCCATCGCCTGAGATGCTCAACCCCGAAGCAGGGAAATCGGTCTTGACAAGTTCTCTTATTTTTGAAATGACCCGCTTTTCTGGGTCAATCTTGGGGCCATGAGACTTTTGTTGATAGATTGGGATAATCTCTCCCTTCAAGAATTTGCCAGACTCGTCGGTATAAACCTTGAGTATCGGAGCGATTCCAGCTGGTCCACTGAGGCTAAAGCGACCATACGTGCAAAAATTGCCCAAACTGTAAGCGATAATGCGGTCCTTGTAAAGTTCAACTGCACGAGTCACGTGTGGCCCATGCCCAAAAACGACATCGGCACCAGCATCAACAACAGCATGAGAAAATTTAACCACATTGCCCCTATCTTCCTCCAAATACATCTCCGTCTTGTTTGCAACATGCTGATTGTCAGCACCTTCTGCTCCCCCGTGAAATGAAACGATGACGATGTCACATTCATTTGCTAAAGCGGCAACCAATGCCTTCGCCTTCTCGATTTTACGAATATCGCAGGTACCAGCGTTTGGAGCAAAAGCACAAAATCCAAACTTGACACCATTTCGCTCAAAAACTGCTGTTTCGTCAGTACCCTCTAGCCCAGCATAGGCGATTCCTGCGTTTTTCAAAACAGCCTTGGTGCCCTTTCGACCGGTGGGGCCAAAATCGCCGGAGTGGTTGTTGGCAATGCTCAACACATCAAAGCCAGCATCTGAAAAGTGTCGGATGTAGCTGGCTGGCGTCCTGAAAACATAGCAATTTGTGGAATCCCGGCAGGTTTTCGGCGTGCCTTCGCCATCAAACAAGGTGCCTTCCAAATTGCCAAATGTCATATCAGCATCTGACAAAATATTCCGCACACCTGCCAACAAATCGCTGCCTCCATTGGGTGGCAGGTACTTTTTGGAGGGATAGTTAGTACCGAGCATCATATCACCCACCCCAATAATGGTGACCGTTTTACCTTCTTGACCAAATGACTTAAAGCCAGAAAATACAAGTAGGAATGCAAAAAAAAGACCCCCGAAGCGGGAGTCTTTTTTCAAAATTGATAAAGACATAAACTCAAAAATATTGATGTTTAAATGGTCTCTAGTTTTGTTTGTTGGCTTTGAAAAAGAAAAATATTAGTCGAAGGATTGATTGTCCAATTCAGACAATCGAACCAGTTCTTGGTATTGTGAAGGCGTTAAGCCATCCAGTACGTAGTCGATTGGATTCACGGGCTTGCCTTTGTAATGCACTTCATAGTGGCAGTGTGGAGCCGTGGAAGTCCCCGTACTGCCTACTTTGCCAATCTGGTGCCCCTTTTTCACCTTCTCTCCCACCCTAACGGTAGCTGACGACATGTGGCCGTAGAGCGTCCTGTAGCCAAAGCCGTGGTCAACTTCAACGTGCAGTCCGTAGCCGCCCCGGTCGTGCTCCACATTGACAACCACTCCATCGCCAGTAACCTGAATGGCCGTGCCTTGAGGTGCTGAAAAGTCAATACCAGCGTGCATTTTCATGATTTTGTGTATCGGGTGAAGGCGGTAGCCAAATCCTGAAAGCAGTTCAACCCGCTGGTTGAGTTTATCCGAGCGAACTGGTTTGATGGAAGGAATGGAGGCCAGCATTTTTTCCTTGTCCTTCGCCATTTTTTCAATCTCATCGAAGGATTTGGACTGTACCACCATTTGGCGTTTCAACTTCTCCACTTTTTGGCGCAGTTGCGCCATCAAGTCGCCAGAACGGCTAAAGTTCTGAAGCTCGGCATACCTTGCCGAACCACCAACACCACCCTCCCAGATGTTCTCATCAATTGGATCCATTTCAAGCACCATGCGGTGAATACGACGGTCACGGTCTTGAATATTGACCAATGTTTTTGAAAGCAAATCGAAGTCGCTTTGCACGACATTCAGCTCGCTTTTTAGCTGGTCAATCTCTTTGATGAGTACTTCTTCTTGTGGTGAAGGGAAAAACCGCCAACCAGCAAGGGTCAGCAGTACACTGGATACAAGAATCGCAGATGCAATTCCGAAGATTTGTTTCAACCGCTCCTGAAAGGAAAGGCGAATCTTCTCGAACTGTAGTGTTTGCTTGTTGTAGAAGAATTTTTCTCGTCTCATACCTGATCTGTTGTTGAGCCAAAAACCTAACTTTGCGGCCTTTCAAAACGACCTCAAAGGTGGACAGGGCATTTTAGAAGCAAAAAAATTGAACCCCTCCTAGCTTTTCAAATCCTAATGTCCACAGTTTCTGGGTGCCTGCCGAGCGAAAAATTCGGGTTGCCGCACTTTTCTTCGGAGCACTTTTAAACCCTAAAATTCACGTTTTTGATATAGTAACAGATTATTCTTCTCAAAGACTGTTTGCCACGGAATTATGGCTTGAATTAATATTTTATGCCACATTAAATTTCCAAGGCGGATGCAAATATGCTCAAAAAGCTCAAAAAGCACCCACAGTGTGGAAAACTTTTAGAAACGCTTTTTGAGGTTTTTCGTTGAATAATTTACAATCAGCTGAAAATCAATTTTTTACAACACCATATTTTGGAGAATAGTATTTGTCTGAATTGTTAAAATTTTGAAATCAAGCTATTTAAACTTTTGAATAACATCATGTGCGCCATTCGTGGCCATAAAAAATAGCAAATGACAGCACAACAAATCCGCCAAGCCTTCCTCGACTTTTTTGCCTCAAAACAGCACAAAATTGTGCCCTCAGCGCCTATCGTCAACAAGGATGACCCCACGCTCATGTTCACCAATGCGGGCATGAACCAGTTCAAGGACTACTTCCTCGGCACCCAAACGCCCGACGTGCGCCGTATCGCCGATACGCAGAAGTGCCTTCGGGTCAGCGGCAAGCACAACGACCTCGAAGAAGTAGGCCGTGACGGCACCCACCACACCATGTTCGAGATGCTTGGCAACTGGTCGTTTGGCGATTATTTCAAGAAGGAGGCCATCGCTTGGTCTTGGGAGCTGCTGACCGATGTGCTCAAGCTGCCGAAAGACCGACTCTACGCCACCGTCTTCGAGGGCAGCCCCGCTGAGGGCGTTCCCGCCGACGACGAGGCAAAGGGCTATTGGGCAGAAGTGCTGCCGCTGAACCATATCATCAACGGCAACAAAAAGGACAACTTCTGGGAAATGGGCGACACCGGCCCCTGCGGCCCCTGCACCGAAATCCACATTGACCTGCGCCCCGACGAGGAGCGGGCAAAAATCCCCGGTGAGGCACTCGTCAACAAGGACAACCCACGGGTCATCGAGATTTGGAACAACGTGTTCATCCAGTTCAACCGCAAGGCCGACGGCTCGCTGGAAGAACTGCCCGACAAGCACGTGGACACGGGCATGGGCTTTGAGCGCCTCACGCTCGTGATTCAAGGGAAATACAACACCTACGATACCGACATCTTCACACCCATCATCCAATTCGTTGAAAATGAGAGCGGTATAAAATACACGGGGCAATATCCCGACACGCCGACCTCCATCGTCAACCTCGCCCCAAACGTGAAATCGGACATTGCCATGCGGGTTATCGCCGACCACATCCGGGCGGTGAGCTTCACCATCGCCGATGGGCAACTTCCCGACAATGGCGGGGCGGGTTACGTCATCCGCCGCATCCTGCGACGGGCAGTGCGCTACTATTACTCGTTTTTGAATATCAAGGAACCGTTCCTCTACCGCCTCGTGCCGATGCTGGCCGACCAGTTCGCAAACGTGTTCCCAGAACTGAAAGCACAGCAAGAACAGGTCGCCAAAATCATCCAGAGTGAGGAGAAATCGTTTTTAGAAACTCTTGGAAGAGGTATCTCCAAGTTCAGCCAATATCTTCACGACTCAATTGAGCAGACAATTTTCACTAAAATTGCATCCATTAGCAGTGAAGCTTTCTTATCACCTAACGGACCGTTTGATATTCAAGATCCGTCACGAAATCTTGGGATAGAAATTAAACTTCGACCGAATCATGACCAAGTTGAAAGGTTGAAGTCTGATGCGAGTAAAGCGTTATTGGATTTAATCTTGATTACTCAAGATGATATTGTTAATGGTTCAATCAATAAAAAACTCAGTGAAAAGTATTTGGTGCCTTTTGATTTCAAGATAGCAGATTTTAAGATTCTAGGGAAATTTGCATTTGAACTGAATGACACCTTCGGCTTCCCGATTGACCTCACCCGCCTGATGGCCGAGGAAAAAGGCTGGAGCGTGGACGAACCTGGCTTCGAAAAAGCTATGCTTGCGCAAAAAAATCGTGGCCGTGCCGATGCTGAAAAGACCGTCGGCGACTGGACCATCCTCGCCCCCGGCGACGTAGAATTTGTCGGCTACGATCAGTTGGAGGTGCGCAAGTCGCAGGTGTTGCGCAGCAGGACGGTGAAAAACAAGAAGGGCACGGAGCACCATATTGTGTTGAGCCGCACCCCGTTTTACGCTGAAAGTGGCGGCCAGCACGGAGACTCAGGCTGGATGGAATTTGGCAACACGGAGCGCATTACCGTACTCGACACAGTGAAGGAAAACGACCTGACCGTTCACGTAGTCGAGCGTTTGCCGAAGGCGATAAATGAAAATGTGGAGGCCAAAGTGGACGCTTCAAAGCGCCAGTCAACGAGCGCCAACCACACGGGCGCTCACTTGCTCCACGCCGCTTTGCACAAGGTGCTCGGCAACCATGCCCTGCAAAAAGGCCAGGACGTGGACGCCGCCCGCCTCCGCTTCGACTTTTCGCATTTCGAAAAGGTAACGGACGAACAGGTGCGGGAAATCGAGGCGATGGTGAACGGCAAAATCAGGGAAAACATCGCCCTAGAAGAAGTGCGCAACATGCCCATCGAAGACGCCAAAAAACTCGGTGCTATGATGCTTTTTGGGGAAAAATACGGCGAAACCGTCCGGGTCATCACCTTCGACAAGGACTTCAGCCAAGAGCTTTGCGGCGGTACGCACGTGGCTGCTACTGGCGAAATCGGCCTTTTCAAAATCGTAAGTGAAAGCGCCGTGGCCGCCGGGGTGCGCCGCATCGAGGCAGTGACCGCCGCCAACGCCGAGCAGTATTTCCTCTCGCAAATCGAGGAACTCGATGAAATCAAGGTGCTGCTGAAAGGTGCCCAAAACCCCGCTAAAGCCATCACTGCCTTGCAGGACGAGGTGCGCTC
>CAYTZS010000115.1:0-17475 GCA_964442355.1 uncultured Saprospiraceae bacterium
GCACGACCCCTCGAACCAAAACCTTTGTTCGTATTGATGGTGGTTTAAAGAAATAGGCGTTATTTACGTGCAGGCGGCCCCGTTTACTCTCACTAAATTATGTAAACGAATATCAGGGGCCGCCTTCATTTTTTCTTCCCTGCACAATTTCATTCCTTTTCATTCCCGGCATTACCTTTGCCTGCCTTCAATCATTCAATTATTCAATCCTTGACGTTCACTTTCCTAGGCACAGGCACTTCTCAAGGCGTACCCATCATCGGTTGCGGCTGCGAGGTCTGTACTTCCACCGACCCACATGACCAGCGGCTGCGCACCTCGCTGCTCGTGTCGCACGAGGGCCGAAATGTGGTCATTGATGCTGGGCCGGACTTTCGGCAGCAGATGCTTCGGGCGGGCGTTAAGCGGCTGGATGCCGTGGTGCTCACGCACGAGCACAACGACCACATCATCGGGCTGGACGACGTGAGGCCGTTCAATTTCATCCAAGAACAGCACATGCCGCTGTTTGGAACTGTCCCGGTGTTGGCTGAGGTGAAGCGGCGTTTTTCTTATATTTTTCAGGAAAAACCCTATCCCGGCGCTCCGATGATTGAGCCAGTGACCATCACCAAAGAAGCTGCTTTCGAGGCGGGTGGCATCCCGTTCCTGCCCATCGAGCTGATGCACGGCAACTTGCCCGTGCTTGGCTTTCGCATCGGCGATTTCGCCTACCTCACCGACATGAAAACCATCTCGCCAGCGGAAAAACGCAAGCTCGACGGCGTGCGAACCCTCGTGGTGAACGCCCTTCACCCCTCGCCGCACCACTCTCACCTCAACCTCGACGAGGCGCTTGATTTCATTGCGGAAATAGCACCAGAACAAGCTTGGCTCACGCACGTCAGCCACCGGATGGGGCTTCATGCGGTACGTTCAAAGCTGCTGCCAAAGGGGGTTGGACTGGCTTGGGATGGGCTGGTGGTGGAGGTTTGAGGATTTTTTAAAACCTTTGCGCCCTTTTTTAAACGGCAGTCCATTTTTTGCCATTAAATATTTTGACAATGACCAACTTAGAAATCTTGCAACAACGCTCCAATAACGCTTGTGAACTTTGCGGTGCCGCTGAAGACCTCGCCGCATTCTCCGTGTCACCAAAATCCGGTAGCAATGCAGACGAATCTGCCCTGCTTTGCGGCACTTGCCGAAGCCAAATCGAAGACCCCGCCACCGCCGATGAAAACCATTGGCGATGCCTCAACGAAAGCATGTGGAGTGAGGTGCCCGCTGTGAAAGTGCTGGCTTGGCGAATGCTCAACCAACTCAGCTCCGCCGGTTGGCCTGCCGAATTGCTCGAAATGCTCTACCTCGACGACGAAACAATGGCTTGGGCCAGTGCGGGACAGTCATCTACCGAGCTAGAAGCTGAACAAAAGCATGTGGACAGCAACGGCGTGGTGTTGGAAAATGGTGACACCGTCGTTTTGATAAAAGACCTCGACGTGAAGGGGGCTACCTTCACTGCCAAAAGAGGCACCGCTGTCCGCAACATCCGTTTGGTTTTCGACAATCCGGAACAGATTGAGGGCAAGGTGAACGGACAGCAGATTGTGATTTTGACAAAGTATGTGAAGAAATGACTCGCAAGTGACGGCTTGACTTTGGTTCAAGCCGTCACTTATCCAACCCGCCTCGACAGCCACCACGCCACCACAATGTTTGGAACCCAACACAACCACGCCACGATACGGTAAGCTGGTTCGAACGCACCTTTATGCGCTATGATGAGCAATGGCAACCAGAGCCGCAATGTTACTGCCGCAAAACAGGCTGCATAGCTGAATATCATCAGCTTTTGGTGGAGTAGGACGTTTCCTTTTCTGATTTGAAAAAAGGCCAAGCTGGTGGTGGAAAACCAAATCACGCCCAAGCTGATGAAGCCTACTTGCGAAACAACCCCGCCCGTTGCATTCATGCCAATGAAGATGCCCGCCAAAGCACTCAACATGACGCAAACGACGTAGATTTTGCCGATGAGGCGATGCAAATCTGGGCGTTTGGAGCGCCATTTTTGGCTGAACTGCATCCAACCCACCAACAGGGCAATACCCCCGAAAATGATGTGGACGTAGAATCCCATCCTCCAAAAAGTATCGGTCAACAACGCTTCGGGCTTGGTGCTCAATAGGCCGAATTTTTCATCAACTAGCAAATAAATAAGGGGGTATAGCCCAATCATAGTGCACAAAACGGCGAATGCCCACCAGATTGATTTTTTCATGTCCAATAAAAATTGAGTAATGGAGAATTAAGGGTTGGTTGACACTAATTTCAAAACTTCTTCCACCAGCATTTCCACACTTTGGTCTTCCTCCAATTGCAGTGTCGGGCAGGTCAGTCGCCCTAGCCAATCCAGTTCCTGTTGCTTGGAATGCAGGCCTCCGCCATCTTCGTCGCAGGCGGCTGCCCATGCCTTGAACTTTTCAAAAACCACGTACAAGTCACCGCCCGGGGCGAGTCGGGCATCGCCGTAGCGCTGCCGCTCCCGCTGCTCGATGCGGGGGATGCGCAGGGCCGCAGGCAACCAGCGCCAAACCACGAGGTCGAATTGTGGGATGAAAACATCTCCCCAACCGCAGAGCGAGCCGGAAAGCACCCAGGATTCAGACGAGGCAAGCCGCTCGGAGAGGATCTGGCGGCGGTGGTCAGGATTGCGCTTTCGGCGGTAGGGTAGGGCATCCTCGGTGAACCAGTAAACATCGTCGGTGTCGAAAAATGGACAGCCCAGCCGTTCGGCGAGTGCTTTGCCGACAGTGGTAGTACCAGCGCCAGGGGCGCCCATGATATGGATTTTGTTGGCCAACTTGGCGTTTCTTGATTTATTCCAAAGGTAGACCCTCCAACTTCATCGCCCGCCCAACTGGGTATAGGTTGACCGTCGGCTCGAAGTACGGAGTCCTTTTGTACACCCAAAATAGTTGCGCCCATTGGCTTTTGGCAAACTCAGGTTCGGCAAGGCGCTTGGCTTCCAACTCGGCTTTTACCGAAGGATTTTCCTTTAAAAAATCAGCAGCGATGTCTTCGAAAACATAGGGCGAGAAGTACTCCTTTTGCCCCAAAATGCCATCGAAATAGTTCCAGGCGAAATAACTGTCAACGCCCTTTGGCTCGATGGTTTCCATCAGGAATCTGACAGCGGGTTGGTTGGTCAGGGCCACGTAGTCGCCCTTGTGGTAGTGCCAATTTTTCACTTCTTTCTCTACCTGGATGTCGTAGTGCAAATAATGGCCTTCGTAGGCATCACGGGTATCGTATTGGAGGATACGGTACAGCTCCACCTCCGGTTCTGTGTCGGCGGTGAGACGGCTGAACTGTACCCCGTTCATTTGCAGCAACTCGATGACTTCAACGTAAGCTTGCGGGATGATGTAAGCCGCAGGTTTTGTTACCTGAATGGTCGGTTCCATGCGGCTCCAGTATGGGATTTTGCGCTCGTAAGGTTCCGAGCGGTCATACCAAAGGCGGTTCAGGCCAGTGACCTCGCTGGGCTTGTACTTGCCTTCGTAGCCTTTGAAAAGGATGGTGTCCACTAGCTTTTCGTCGGCTTTCCAATCGAGGTTGGCGTAGTCGGTGTTCATTGCATCTGCAACGGCTTGCTTTCGAATTTCACGAATGCGGTTGTGCTCCCTGCTGAGTTCCTGCACCAACACGCTCATGAAGTCGTAAGTGGCCTGAACCCGCTGTGGGAATGGCTTGAGCATGTGCGTCTCCGGCACAAAAGCGATGCAATGGTGCAGCGCTGCAAAACCGCTGCTGAACCTCGGCGGGTCGTAGAAGGCGTAAATGCCATCGGCAGGGGTGTCCTTGAACTCGTTGACGTACGGGCACATCTCCTGTCGCAGTTCGGCCATGCGGGTGTAGAGCCGGGGCAGCAGTATACGCCGCATGTAGCTGCCCAGCACAGTGCCGAGCTTGTCGGTCTGCGTGGGGAGCATGGTCATGGTGTACTGGTAGTCGGCACCGTTGGAGGTGTGGTTGTCCACGAAGACATCGGGCTGCCAGCGATTGAACAGCTGCACGAACGAGCGGGCATTTCGGGTGTCGCACTTGATGAAGTCCCGGTTCAGGTCGAGGTTGCGGGCATTGCCCCGAAAGCCGTATTCCTGTGGGCCTTCTTGGTTGGCACGGCTGCAACAGCCCCGGTTCAGTGAGCCGTCAATATTGTACATCGGGATGAAGACGACCACCACATTGTCCAAAATCCTTTGATAATCAGGCTTTTGCAACAAGTCACGGCATAGCACCATCGAGGCATCCACACCCTCTGGCTCGCCTGGGTGTATGCCGTTGTTGATGAGCAGGATGAGCTTGCCTTGCTCCCGCAGCTTGGCCGGGTCGAACTCACCGGACTTGGACACCACGGCGAGGTGCAGCGGGTGGCCGCTGTCGGTTGGGCCAGCCTCGATGAGCTGCATTTGAAGGTATCCCGCATCGAGTTTTTTGTAAAAATCAATGGCCTCGGCGTAGGTGGCGGTCACTTGGTTGTTTTGCTCGAATGGGGTATTGTAGGTGCCCGATTGTGACAACAATTTTGTAAAGCAAAAAAGGCAAAAAGCGAGTATTTGGTAACGCATGTTATCTTTTTTTCTAGCTCGCACCCCAAGTCTTGAAAGTGGTTGATGACGGTTGACTATCAACTCCATCGACTTCCAATGCAAGCATTCAAATAACTTGATGAACATTGGCACGAGCAATTCAATGAACAATTTTGGACGGGCAAGTTTGGCAATTAATTTCCAAACTTTCGCCCAATGGAATATTTTCGCTGCCCCAAGTTCAATCATCTCAAATGGAAAAAATCCGCACCCTTATCGTTGAAGACGAGGCCATCGTGGCACTTGACCTAGCCGACCGACTGGAAGGTGTTGGGTATGTTGTGGCTGGAATGGCGGCTTCTGGCACAGAGGCACTGCGCATCTTCGAGCAGGAGCCCGTGGACATCGTACTGATGGACGTGCATATCCAAGGCTCAATGGATGGCATTGAAACTGCACTGAAAATCAGGGAGTTGCGTCAGGTTCCGCTCATTTATCTCACAGCGCAGACCGACTCCCTGACCGTCGAGCGAGCCAAGGCGACCTTTCCTTCGGCCTATTTGGCGAAACCGTTTGACGAGAAAAACCTACAACTGGCCATCGAGATGGCGCTGCACAATTTTGCTTTCCAAAAAACGGCAACCCCCTTCGGCAGCCAGGAACCCGAGTCGCCGCAAGCAGAGAAAATTAGCCTCAATGCCGATAACATCCTGCGCACAGAGGTTGCCATATTTGTCAAACAGAACTACAAGTTTGTGAAGTTCAGGCCCGAAGACCTGCTGTACTGCCAAGCAGATGGGGTCTATACCGACCTCGTCACGAAAGAAAAAAAATACACTATGCGCCTCTCGTTGCAGCAAGTGGTGGAAAAGCTGCATTTCCAGCCGTTGGTACGTGTCCATCGTTCGTATGCCGTCAACAGGCTGAACATCGAGAGCTTCACCGACCAAGAAGTGACGGTGGGCGGAGTGGAAATCCCCGTGGGCGCTTCTTTCAGGGAAGAGTTTTTGGGCGGATTTATGTTCTCATGAAGATTATTCTCACTCGGCCAATGCGATACATACTACTCATTCCTTTTGTTTTTTGCATCACAACGAGCACTGCCCAATCTGCCAAAATGGATAGCCTCTGCGCTGTGTTCTCGAATGCGAAAACCGATAGCGCAAAGTTGATGGCTGCTTTCTTGGTCATGGACCAAATACCGATGGGGCAGGGCAGTGAGTACCAGCGATGGCTGGATACGACCGCCCAAGAAGCGCAACGGCTGGCTTCGCAACCCATTGGCGTGCAGTGGATGCTGCACCTGGCCGACTGGCATCACAACCTCGGCGACATGGAAAACTCCTACCGCATCGCCATGGACTGTGCCAAGCGGTTTAGGGCATTGGGCGACACAACGCTGGCCTGCCGTTCCCTTTTCATGGCTGGCACTGCATTGTCAGAGTTCAACCCAAAAGCCGCCATAGAGGTAATGGAGGAAGCCGTCTTGTTGTCCCAAAAGATTAATCACGATGGCCTTACCGCCCGTTGCCTCACCAACTTGGCCTATGCTCTAGAAATGGCTGGCATGAACAAAACGGAGCGCTACCGAAAAACACTGGAGTCGGCATTGGAAGTTTTCAAAAAGACACAAGATGTGGAGGGTGTCCTCATCAACAACTTCAACCTGGTAGAATACCACAGTGCCCATGGCAAGTACGAGTTGGCCACGCAGCGTATTGGCGAAATGCAACAGTACTTGGCGGGCCTTGATGACGAGGTGCTGTTGGCATACCCTATTGTATCGGAAGGCACAGTGCTGCGGGCGCAGGGCAATTTGGAGGCAGCGCTGCCTAAGTACGAACATGGTTTTTATTTGATGCGGGAAAATGGCATTTGGGATGGTCAGTGGGAGCTTTACCCCATCCTCATTGATTTGTATAAGAAAACAGGGCGATACGAGCAAGCTGTCAACTTCATGGAAGGCTACCAGACCATGAAGGACTCCATGATTTCGTTGGAAAAAAACAAGACGGTACAAAACCTGCAAACCCGCTACGAGACGGAAAAAAAAGAAGCCCGAATAGCCGCTCAACAAGCCGACTTGGCCCGTTCCAAGATGGAAAAATGGGCGCTTGGCATAGGGTTGGTGCTACTGGGCGGGTTGTCCGTGCTGTTTTGGCGACAGCGCCACAAGACCCAAGTTGTCAACCAGGAACTAGCCGCCAGCAACGAGCAAATACATCAGAAAAACCAAAAACTCGACCTCCTCATGCGGGAGCTGCACCATCGGGTGAAGAACAACTTGCAGCTTGTCAGCAGCCTGCTCCGCCTCCAGTCCAGGCAAATGGGAGACGGGGGAGCTGCCGCTGCCATCATGGCTGGGCAGCTGAGGGTGGAGGCCATGTCGCTCATCCACCAGCGGCTGTACCGTGAGGAGGGCATTTCGATGGTGAACATGCAGGAGTTCGCTCAGGATTTGCTGGAAAAAATTGCCTTCGCCTTCGGATTCCACCTGGACGGAATAGGTGCCAAAATTGAGTGCCAACCAGAAGAACTGGACGTGGACAAGGCCATGCCCTTAAGCTTGATTCTCAACGAGTTGATTACAAATTCTTTCAAATACGCCTTCAGCAAAACTGACCGACCTCAAGTTCTTATCAGCCTGACCCAAGCAAGCGAAAAGCTGCGGCTCCACTATGCCGACAACGGCATTGGCCTACCCGACAACGCAGGCAGCGCTGGTTCTTTTGGCTCCAAATTGATTGCTTCGTTGAGTGGCCAACTAGGGGGCCAAGCCCGCCAATGGAACGAAGGTGGGGCAAACTTTGAGTTGTACTTTTAATCCAATGCCAAAATGCCCACGCTTGGTCAGCATTAAAACTATTCGTTTACAAAAATCGCCCATTCACCACAGCACCATCGGTGTTCGTTTATAATTAGCTATTCAAGAACGTTTTCAAACACAGTTTTGCACCATGAATCAAGTAAGGCAAAATGGTCATCGCCATTATAGGGCTTCTATGATTCAAGATTTATTATTTCAATCAATTCCATCACCACTCAAATTCAATTTCCACATGAAAAAAAATTCTACACAGTTGGTTTTCGCATTACTGTTGGGCTTGTTCGCAAGCTATTCTTCGTTTGGCCAATCGGCCATCACCATCACCGCAGCTGATATGCCAGTGCCGGATGGGCCATATAACCTAGACAACGTGACGGGATTAGTCGCTAACCCCGTGGGTGCGGCCAACGCCACTTGGGACTATGGTTCTATTTGGGGCAACACCCCCAATACTGCTGATTTTTATCCTGAGGTTATTCCGTTCTTCACGAATGCTGGCGTTGATGTTTATCGGTTGATGTTCAAAAACATGAATCCCAACTTCGGTTACGAGATGTATCAGGAGTTTGACTTCAATGCAGGCGGCGTACACGATATTGCCGTGGATATTCTGGAGCAAAACAACACACTGCAACCTTTCACTGGAAACATTAACGACAGCATCTTCATACCGGCGCAGAGCTACATCATCAACGAGCCTCGCAGGATTGTAGATTTCCCTTTCACCGCCAACAGCGCTTGGTCTTCCAGTAGCCGCCGTGTCACAGAGATGGTGTTCAATATCCCGTCTTACGGCTTGAACTATGCGCCCGTCCAGCACGCCTACACGTGGGTGCGCCAAGACACGATTGTCGGTTGGGGCAAAATGCGGGTTTACACTGCCGATGGCCCAAGTATTTACTATGATGTGCTCATGGACAAAATCAGCGAGCACACCGTTGATAGCTTTTACCTCAATGGAACCCCAGCCCCAGCTCTGCTGCTGGCAGCTTTCGGCGTAGCACAGGGGCAAATAACGGAGGAGGTTTACCGCTACAATTTTTATCGCAAGGGCAGTTTCAACTACTTGGCCAGCTATTTTTATGATAACGACGAGACTTTTAGCAACATATTAAATGCTTTTATCCACACCGACGACATTGAAACAGCCCCACCATCGGCAGTTTTGGAGGAGGCCACTTATGCCACCGTTTTGTACCCAAATCCAACTTTGGGCAGTGAAATCAACATCAAGTTCTTGGGCAAAAGCATTGATGCTGGCAGCTACACCATCACCGATGCAATGGGTAGGCTCGTGCAGGATGGGCCACTGGAAATACAGGGAACCGATTTACGGGTGCGAATGAATGGAATTTTGCCAATCGGCAGTTATTTCATCACATTGAAAAACAAGGAGTTGCGCAATGTGATGACAGAGCAGTTTGAGGTGATAAATTGAATTTGATAAGCGACGGCAGGAGGGCAAGAAATTAATGACTGGGCAACAAAAAATTATTCTGTATGCACTGCCTTTTATTCTTGCCTTCTCTGCTTCTTTGTGGATGATTTAACAAATAACAACTGTCAAAAACAATGAAGAATCAACTTGCTTATTTTGTTGGGCTTTTGCTTGCCCTCTCCGCATTGGTTTTCTCTTGCCAACCTAAAGAGGCTGGTTCATGGCAAAAGTTCATGGCCTGTGGCACCAATTCTTGCGTAGCAGAGGCGGCGGCTGTGAAAGATGCTTTTCTCGTTGACCCTAAACCATTGTACGAAGAATTCATCCTCACCGACCAACGTGGCGAGGATTTTTACATCGGATGGCTTTATCTCCTCCGTGACAGCATCTTGCTAAACTCCAACTATGCCCCTGCCGAGGAGCGTTTTGCCATGCAGCAAGCCATCATTGCAAAGGCAAAAGAATATGAGAGCGACCCCAAATATGGCGATTGGTCGAAGTCTATCATCAGTGAGCTGGAGATGTTGGCCATTGCCTCCGAGCTGGAAGACCAGCCTGTTGACGACGATTTCATCACCGGCACCTACGCCTACGAACGACCAAATGAAGCTGGTGCTGGCGAAATTAAGCTCTTGGTTGTTGATGAGAAAACCGTCCGTTTTGCTATTTCGGTAGTAGGCCCACCACCTGCCCACAACCTAGGAATGATGGAAGGCAACGGCACCTTGGTTGACAATGTGGTCACTGTTTCCACGACCGATTTCGGCGGGAAATGCACCATCACTTTCACCATTTCCGGCGACCAGCTAGTCGCCAAAACTTTGACTGGCGGCGATGCCGAGTGCGGCTTTGGTCACAACATAACCGCCGATGGCACCTACAAAATGGTGGACGACCTGAACCCTTTCGCAGCGGAAGGTGGTGACGAATCACCCGCTGAAATAGAAGGTCATTGGGTATCTACCACCGATGCCAAGTTTGAGGTGAAGATTGAAGCCGGCAAATACGTTGAAATCTACAGCAACGAACCTGGGCCCGAAACACCTTACAGCTACCACAAAATCTGCCCAAAGGACTGCAACCCATTGGCTGAAATGCCCTGCATCAAGGTTTCAGGCCAAGACGATATTTGCTACACAATTGTGAAAGCAGATGGAAAGTCATTGGAGCTATCCATGATTGGTGGCACTGGCAACACGATGGTTTTCAAGAAAAAAGGCTAATCATTTTTAAATAATTCAACCAAAAACAACGTCGGCATGGGCATAACCCCTGCCGACGTTTGATATTTCCAACATGAAAAAATCAACCATTTTCCTCCTGTTTGCCACATTGTTGTTTGCCGCCTGCGGCGAAAAACAAGCACCACAGCCCGAAGCGCCAACTGTCGCCGAACCTGACCTGACCATTGTCGTTGGCGAAAAAGTCGGGCTGATTACGCCAGCCAATTGCACCCGTGAAGCCGTTCTGGCAGCCTACGGCAAAGACGCCAAAGTTGACTCCATTTACATCATTGATGGCATGTTCGGAGAGGGCGTCGTCATTTTTCCTGACAACCCACGGCGCAGGGTGGAACTGTTCTGGGATCCGGAGTTCAACACCAAACGACCTGCCTACATCCGCATTGATGGCGACAGTACAGGCGTTTCCGACTGGAAGACCTCCGAGGGCATCACCATCGGCACTCCCATGAGCGAGGTGCAAAAACTGAATGGCAAAGCATTCGACGTCTCAGGCTTCGGTTGGGACTTCGGTGGATTTGTGACCGACTGGAAGGGCGGGAAATACAACCAATCGTTGGGCATCCGCTTCGAACCAAAAAACTTGGACAAATCCGAAAAGGTCTCCGGTGAGGGCGGATTCACTTCCGACAACCCCGACATGGTGGCGGCAAATCCTGTCGTCGTGAGGATGGAATTCAGGTTCCTCGCCAATGAGAAGCTGCCCGATTGCATCACGGAATTGGTTAAAGCCAACAACGACGAAGGCATGATGAACGTACTGAAAATGAACGTAAACGGCACTGACCACTACTGGCTGCAAAGTGGCGCTGCTGCTTACGACGGCATTGAGTTTATTTACGATGCCAGTTGTAAAGAGGTCTGCAAAACGGGTGGGATGCGCAAGCCATTGGACTGCATGAAGGCCTATGAAACTGGCCAGTGGGAGTTGGTTTGGGAGGAGAAATAACCTGATTTTTTCGGCTGGGCTACTTAAAGCCCAGCCGAAAAACATCAAATCCTAGTGGACGTGTTGACAGCCAGTTTGTTCAAAAGTTTTGTAGGCACTGAGCTGTCAGGGCATAAAAAAACCTCGTCGCCCTCCTTGCTCTCGTTGTTGATGTAGTCGCAGAGGAAAAAATCTGGCTGAAAAACGTCTTCAACCGCCAACGTAAACAAGACACTGCCAGCAGTGGACCTATTGGCCACGAAATTGGAAGAAACTATCTGGTTTTTGCCAGCGCCGCCACTCTGGGTGATGAAAACTGCGCCGCCAAATGGCGCTTCGTTTTTCACAAACTTACATTTTTTAAGCTCAATCCTACCAAGCCCCAAGTCGTTGTTGCTGAATATTCCACCACCGCCTTTGCCTGCCCGATTGCCCACGAAGGTGCAGTTGTCGAGTTCCATGATAGCCTCGCCCATATGGCCATGATTGAAGATGGCACCACCTTCTTCCGCATAATTTTCAAGGAAAACGCAGTTTTTCACTGCCACTGCGGAGCGTCCGCCCCTGCCAGCGCCGTCATTGAAAATGGCGCCGCCGGAGCGGTTACGGTTTCCGGCTGGTTCCCAAGCGTCAGAATAGCCACCGGTGATGATGAAGCCATCGAGCAGCGTTCCTGCATTGGCATTTTTGAGGTAAACCACGGTGTAGGAGTTGTCGGTCTCATCTTCGGTGCCAATTTCGCCGCTAAGCTTGGTCGGGTGGGCAAACCATTTGCGCTGACCGAGGCTGGTCTCTGTGCCTTGGAAGCCGCCGTAGAGCTTAACACCGCTGGGGATTTTAAAAGAGATTTCACGTTGTTGGGGAGTGCAGAGGTCGCAGCGAACAGGTAGGTAGGTTCCTTCGGTCACCCAAATTTCTGTGCCACTTACTGCTTCTTGGAGGGCTTGTTGCAATTCGCCGTATGCGGAACCCCAACTGGTCCCGTCACCAGTTCCATCTTGTTTTACGTAGATGATTTTCGCTGTGGACTGGATTGCAAAACAGGCCACGAGCAGCAAAGGCAGGATAGCGTTTTTCATTAGTGTTGTGCGTTAGTTTTGGTTAATAACGTAAGCTGTAAGAATCAAAAAAGGGGGAAAGTCAATAATGAGAGAAGAAAAAATTGTCTTGCTGAAGAGGAAGGAAATTTACGATACAAAGATAAGGTCGAAAATCTGTGACAAACCCTCGGTGCTTTTTTGTGTGCTAATAATTTTTAAAAAAGTGGCCAAAATGCCTGATTTTGTTGGATTTATTTCTCGTCTTGCAGAAAACATTTTTTTTCTACTCAGATATTCGTACACCTATTTTTTGGGATGCTTGAACGTCCAAAAACTAAGCGTGGCAGGGCGTTCGAGCCACAATAGCGAAAAGTGGATTTTTGTGACAGCCAAATTTGAAGGAGTCGGGAAAGGTGGCTTGTTTTTTAAGGATATTGATTTGCAATGACTCCTGAAATCCCAAACATCGAAGCAAAGTATTTGACAAATTCAGGATTCGTTGATGGCTTGCACTAAACTGGGTCTATTTTTGGGCACTGTACTGAAAGCAAAACTGAAAGCCGAAAATAATCATTGAACCCGAATTATGTCCGCTTATTCAACAAACAAGCGGCAAGTCACCTTAACAAATCGTGAACCCAAGGGCCATTCAGTTTACTGAAACCATTTCGCCGACAACCCCGTACCAGTAAAACTGCTATTTTTGCTCCTCATATAGCCATTGAGCTTAATTCAAATACAATCCATTTGACAATGTTAAGTAGAATATTCCCATTGTTCCTGTTGTTCTTGGCCGAAGTGGCTTGGTCACAGGTTCCAACCCCTATTCAAATCGACAAAACTCAACATGCTGCTGCTCAAGAAAAAATGATGGCTTGTGCCGACCAGTTTGCAGGCACCATCTCATTTGCCAATTTTGTCGGACAGAGCAACGATATTGACTTGGACACCATCTACTTTTGCTTTGGTGATGAAATAGACATCGTACATGACGGAAATGCCAACCTCACAGGCGACCCAAATCCACTGACCCTGCCTGGCATTACTTACGCTTACCTGAACTGCCCCCCCACCATCAGTGGGCCGGATTTGACCACGATACTGGCAGACCCCTGCATCGTGGATAATCCCCCACCATCCAACGACCTATGGGTTACAGGAGGTGGCCAACCAAACGGCAACATTACGTTTAGCAACACCGGTGTGGCACAGAATATCTTCAATGGTGGCGACCCGCTGCTTTTATGGTTTGCACCAATCACATACGACCGAATAGCGAATATTTACGAGTCATTGCCAGGTGGTGATCCCGGCCCATGCACCAATATGAACATTGACGAGGCATTTGCCGTGGTTTATCTCAACCAAATCACCACGTCGAATACCAACACGAATACTGGTCAGAGCGGCTGTCAAGGTACTTTCCAAGTTTTTGGCGGATTGCCGCAGTTTGATGGCAGCAGCTATAATTTTGACATAACACTAATCGGCAATTCTTCCGTGAAAGGCACCGTGATTAGTGGCGCAGCTACGCATGGCTCCACGGTTGAAATTCAGGTTCCTGTGCCCGGTGTTTACACAGTCCTTATTGAAGACGGTAAAAGTTGCGGAGCATCTTTGCTTGTCAACATGAGCGCTTGCGTGAGCGTTTCGCAGAGTATCCAACAACTGTCAGGAGCGCCAGGCGACAACATTTGCTTGGACGTAACAAACGAAAGCGGTTTCAACGACATCGTGGCCATGCAGTACGGCCTTACTTGGGATGAAACGGTGCTTCAGTACACAGGTGTAACCAACCTGACGCCTTTGCTACCAAGTTTTTCTGTGGCAACCAGCTTCAATAGCCTCGGCGATTCGCTTATTTTTTCTTGGGGCAACTTGACAGGCATTGGCATTGACTTGCCGCCAGGCACCGTGATGTACCAAATCTGCTTTGACCTTGTCGGTGGAAATGGCGATTGTTCCGATGTCTCTTTCATTGTCCCCGAAAACTCTACCATCGAAGTGGTAACGGAACAGGGCTCGCAACTTGGCTTCAACGGCATTGACGGCGGCATCTGCGTATCAAATTCTGCACTTGTCGTGAACTTCACCCAGACCCCGGTCAGTTGTCCGAGCGGTACCAACGGTAGTTTCACAACGACTGTCAACGGTGGTACAGCCCCGTATCAAGTTTCTTGGCAAAACACAGCTGGTGGGCCAATTGGTGGGCCTGGCATCATCAACATTGACGGCGGAAGTTTCACCGCCAACAATCTGTCGGCTGGGACTTACAGCGTGACCGTCACTGACAATCAGGGCCAGCCGCTGATTAGCGTGGAATCGTACACCGTGAATGGCCCGCCGTCGCTGAACATTTCTTTCAACGACATTGAGCCACTTTGCAGTGGCGACAACAATGGCACATTAACCGCCGACCTGATTTCGGGTGGGCTACCGGTAAGCAACCCGCTGAACACCTACAGTTTCGCTTGGAGTGCGCCCGGTGCAGGTAATGTAACGACCATTAATTCGTTGCCTTCGGGCAACTACTCCGTCACGGTTACCAACAACAACAACCCACAGTGTACAGTCACGGCTACTTACTTTTTGGATGAACCCGATCCGCTCGTGGCGAATATCACCTCCACGGATGCGTCCTGTTCAGGTATCGGTGATGGGTCGCTGGGCGTTTTGGTCACAGGCGGTACACCCGATGCCAACCAAGATTACACCATCGAATGGCCCACCGTTGGCGCTGGTTTGACAATCATCGGCACCACCTCAAATGTGGTGGGCCTTGCATCTGATTATTACCAACTCGTGGTCACGGACGACAACGGCTGCGTTATTGACCAAAATATTTTTCTTTCAGCCATTAAAGTGCTGAGCGTCAATGCAGTTGTGACGCCCATAAACTGCGCCAGCACATGCAGCGGAGGTATTTTCCTAACCGCATTTACAACTGGTGGCACACCCAGTACCCAGTTCAACTTCGACTGGTTTGGGTCGCCAGTACCGCCGCCGCCGGTAACTGAGACGAGCACAACTTCCACCATGGCAAACCTTTGCCCCGGAACCCTCACCGTAATCATCGAAACCCCGGAAGGCTGCGAAATTGACACGACCTTCATCTTGACGCCTTCTTCGGGCATGGACCTCAACTTGGTCAGTGTACAAAACGAATCCTGTGTGCCCGGCAACGATGGCGTCATTACGACTGCTACGACTGGAGGCACCATGCCGTTCACGTACACTTGGACAAATACAACAGCCACTGGCCCCGTTGCCACAGGTCTGTCTGCTGGCACCTACTCCGTGACTGTAGAGGATTCAGCTGGCTGTATTGATTCTTTGTTGAACATCAACGTCGCAGCACCGACGCCCCCAAACATCACATCGCTGCTCGACGATATGGTTTCTTGTTCTAACAGTGTGGATGGCACATTGACGGTTACAGCAACAGCAGGTAGCTCCCCGATAGCCGGTTATCTTTGGTCAAACGGCCAGACTGGAGCGACCATCAGCGGCCTCTCGCCAGGCATTTACTCGGTCACAGTAGCTGATATTTCTGGTTGCACAGCTTCAGATACTGCTCAAGTGCTGGCAGGCGCTCAAATCGTGATTGACAGTTTCCAGATAAGTTCTCCGCAGTGCCCAGGACTTGGTGGCGGCAACATCATCGCTTTCGTGAGTGGTGGCACTTCGCCCTATTTTATGAACTGGTCGAATGGCTTGGCAGGAAACAACATTTTTGTCAACAGCAATTTGGTTGCAGGGAATTATTCCGTGACGGTCAGCGATTCAAATGGTTGCCCACCTGCCATTGGCAACGTCACTTTGGCTGACCCGCCCTCCATCCTCGCCACATTCTCGGCGATAGACTCTGTCAGCTGCGCAAATACTGGCCAAACCTGTGATGGCACGGCTACTGCTGTTGCAACTTACAGCGACGGCTCAAGCGGCCTGTTCAACTTCTTCTGGATAAGCGGTGAAACGGACAACAACTTGACCAGCAGTACTGCCGTCCAACTTTGCACAGGTTCCCAACGGCTAATTATTTCCGATGGCATTTGCAATGATACTTTTTTTGTGGACATACCAGCTCCAGCCCCCATCACACCGGGCCAGGACATCGAGAACGTGAGTTGCTTTGGCCTTTCCGATGGTGAAATCATGCTTCAACCAAGCGGTGGCACCCCGCCTTATGATATTATTTGGGCAAATGGCACTCTGGGGCCAATCCTGACTGGCCTTCCTGCTGGCAACTACACTGCGGTCATCATGGATGCCAACAATTGTAATTTCACCCACACAGTGACGATCATTGAGCCCAGCGTGTTCGAAGTGTTTTTGAACCAAGCTGTGACTGCGAACATCAGTTGCCCTGGTGAAGCGAACGGCGTCGTCTCGGTGGTAGCACAGGGTGGCAACGTTGGCACGTTGGTTTACCTCTGGGGAAATAGCGTGGCTGGCACCGATCAGGCAACAGCCACTGGGCTATCATCTGGAACGTATTCGGTGACCGTCGTTGACCCAAAAGGATGCTCCGACACACTGTCGCACAGCATCTCCGAGCCGCCGCCCATCCAGTTCACCTTGGGTGATTTGTCGCAGATTCAGTGTTTCGGGGATATTACCACCATTACCGTGGATTCGGTTTGGGGTGGCAACCCCAATGCCAGCTACGTTTTTTCGAGCGGTGCTTGCATCCAATTGTTGTTGGGTGAGCCATACCCAGTTTTGGCAGGCGAGCATGACATTGAGATTCTCGATGTATTCAACGGCTGCACCGTTGACACCACCATCAACGTGGCACAACCACAAGAAATCTCCGTTACGCTACCAACCACCATTGAAATCGAACTTGGGGATTCGCTGACACAACTCGATCCGACAATAATTTCTTCGTTTCCGATTGACACGTTCATTTGGTCGCCCGCAGAAAACCTTTCCTGCGCCGACTGCAAGAATCCGCGGGTTTTAGGCGTCACCCCCACCACCTACATGCTGACCATCATTGACATAAATGGCTGCGCTGCCTCTGCTCAGATTTTTGTGGATATCGACCGAAATCGCAATGTTTACATCCCAAATGTCTTTTCACCGAACGGCGACGGCATCAACGACAAGTTCCAGATTTACACGGGCATCGGCGTGAGCCGCATCAATTTTGTGCGCATCTTCGACCGCTGGGGTGAGCTTGTTTTTGAAGAACTGGATTTGTTGCCTTCAATTGATGGCACTCCAGGTTGGGATGGAGTTTTTCGAGATAAGGACATGGACCCTGCCGTGTTCATCTATACCGTTGAAGTGGAGTTTGTGGATGGGCGTAGGCTGGTTTACCGAGGCGATGTGACGCTGTTGAGGTAAACATGAGTCATCCCAAAAACCCCACAAAACAAACGGCGGCGGCATCGAAGATGCCGCCGCCGTTTGTTTTGTGGG
>CAYTZS010000116.1:0-17334 GCA_964442355.1 uncultured Saprospiraceae bacterium
CCTTGAAAGTTTGGCTTTTCTTCCCCCACAAGCATAACAAGGTTGTTAAACCATCAAAAAAAGAACATAAAAACTAGAACAATGAACAAAGTAAACACTCTGTGTGCAGCAGTACTGCTGTTCTTTTCCATCTCCGCAAATGCCCAGGTTCAGTTCAAACTATCTTACGACTTAGAAACTGAGCGCTACACAGTTTCCGTCATCCCGACGGTAACCTACACAAGCCCGCAAAACATAACAGGTACCGGCCAGGTGACTATCAAAGTGCCTACCAACAATTTTGACCCGGTTGACATCACGGATCATCTTTCCGGCATGCACTGGGAAGCCAATTCTCGCAACAATTCACCTTCTGAATCACCTGAGTTCGACTATATTTCATTCGGCCTCGTGATTCAGGGCATTGCCTTCCCGGACTATGTCGCAGGTGAAGAGCTGCCACTTTTCAGCTTCCAAAACGCTTTTGGCTGCCAAGGTGCAATCACGTTGGTGGACAACAATGCCGACGAGTTCATGCCACCTAACAGCCAGAATGCCAATATTGGCAATGCTTTGACCATCATGGGTGCAGGCGGTGATGCTTACGGTGGCATTGCGGGCAGCGCAGTGTGCAATTGCGACCCCAATGCTGTTCTTTCTGCCAATGAAGAAATTGGACTAGCTGGCTACAGCATCTTCCCAAACCCTGCCAGTGATTTCATCAACGTCAAGGTTGACTGGAATGGCGAGTCAAGCGACGCAACCATTTTGGTTGTAGATGCAACTGGCAAGCAGGTACTGGCTGCCCCAACTAGCATTGCCAACGGAAAGAATACACAGAAAATCCAAGTCTCTGCCCTCGCACCTGGCAGCTACTGGGTTTACCTCGCAGGCACTGACTGGAAAGTTGGCCTCGACCGTTTTTCAAAGCAATAAGTGGAATTTGATTGCCGAGCTTTGGCGAAAGTAATACGATGTACGTCAGGAGAGTCCCGGGCGGCAACTAACGGCTCATGCTCGGCAATCAACCAAGCTAATTTCTACACCACAAAAACCTAAGAAAATGAGAGGGAGAACAGAGAAGACTTTTAGTTTCGACTAAGATAAATCTCTGTCATTGAGTGGCAATCATGAGGATTGCCACTTTTTTTGTTTTAAGCATATTTGAAAAAAAAAATTGACACAAGGCCTGCATGTGCTTTACTTTCCAATAGTTTCTGGCTACCTTTGCACTGCTATTTCGAAAGATTTGGTCCAACCGACTAACTTCCAGTACTGTTTCCCTAAGGCTTGTAAAAAATGACAATTGATTTTGGCGATTGAGAACCGCCAATCGGACAACAAGCTACTACACATCATCCCCTGGTATTTATTTTAGAGAAAACTTACACAACAACCACTATGGACTTAGGGTATCTCATTAACATACTATTGAGGAGGAAATGGCTGCTGCTTTCAGTTATGCTTGTTTCTTCCATCGCTACTTTTTTCTTCATCGACCGATTGCCAGAAACCTTCAAGGCTAAGGCGGTGGTGTCCACTGGCATTATTGACTACAAGGGCGTCAGCCTACAGTTGGACAATCCTTTCATACAGCAATTCCAAATTGAAAGTAGTTTCAATAGCCTCGTCGAAAAGATGAAGAGCCGCAACAGCATTAAGCTCCTCACCGATACGTTGCTGATACGCGACTTACAGGAACGCATGAAGGGTGACCTT
This sequence comes from uncultured Saprospiraceae bacterium, assembly GCA_964442355.1. Lineage (GTDB taxonomy): Bacteria > Bacteroidota > Bacteroidia > Chitinophagales > Saprospiraceae > UBA6168. Next base: position 1,699 of record CAYTZS010000116.1, read on the forward strand.
GGGAAACCCTTTCGGACGCCAAAGGAAGGGGAGTACGACATGTCTGACAGTGCCCTTGGAAATGTCGTTATGAAGCTCAAGGCAAGCTACACCGATAGCCTGTTGAACATCAGGCCGCTTCCATCCATCAACAACCAACTGGCTGAAGCATACGGCTACGATTTCGAGTCACTTTGGAAAAAGCTTGAAATCAAGCGTATTGGCGAGACCGATTACCTCAGCGTTGAGTTTGAGTCGGAGAACCCTGGGCTTTCCTATTTTGTAATCAGTGCTTTTTTGGACAAGTTCTTTAAGATGCACGAGAAAGACCTGTCTGAAAAGGAGGACAAGCAGCTCGAATTTGCTGAAAAGCAGTTCGTTGCTCGCAAGCTTGAACTTGATTCAATCACAAGTTTAATTGACAACTACAAGAATGCAAATGGGCTTGTTGACGTAACCAGCCAGCGGGAAGGCGTTGTGTCGCATATCAAAGACCTTGAACTGAAGCTGGAAGAAAGCCGTTTGCAAATACCCGCTTTAAAAACCAACATTGCTTCTCTTGAAAGGCAAATCGTCAAGTTGGGCAAAGGAATTGGTGACAGCTTTTCCAATGACATATTATATCGGGACGACGTGAATGATTTGGATGCCCGAATCAAGGCGCTGCAAGACAAAAAAGTGGAAGCGTTTGCCAATGGCCGCAGCACTTCTGCCATTGATAAACAGATTGAAACGCTGCGAGCAAAGCAGACTGAAATGATTTCCAGGACGGTGCCAGTCAGTCCTGAGCACAGGAGCAAATTGGATGACCAAAACATCCAAATGATACAGGACAAGGTGAAAAAACAGCTCGACCTTGAACTGGCAGAAGCTGCTGTGGAGTCGTACCGAAACGAAATCAACCGACTTCAGGCCAAAGCAAATAGCCTCACCATCAACGACAACCAAATTTCATCCCTGCAAGCGGCCAAAGATTTAGCTGACAAGGAATATTCGCAAGCCAAGGCCAATTATGAGGCCGCAAAGAGCTACAAAGACGGAACTGAAAATCCGCTTTCTATCATCGAAGACCCAGAGTTTCCGTACGAGTCAGAGCCAAAGCACAGGGTGGTTTTTTCCGCATTTGCAGGAGTAGCTGGTGGCTCCATTGCTAGCATTGTACTGTTTTTGCTGGCTTTTTTGGACTCCAGCTTGCAGTCTCCCTCGCAGTTTCAGCGGGTGACAAAGCTGCCACTCATTGGCTATGTGAACAAGGTGAAAGTCAGGAACATGAACCTACACAACCTGTTCCTCAGCTTCCAATCGAGACCTGACTTGGAGGTTTTTAAAGAGAACATCCGAAAAATACGGACAGCTATTGAAGGCTCTGGGGCAAAGTGCGTCCTTTTCGCAAGCCCAAAGCCACAGGAGGGCAAGTCGTTTTTGGTAGTGATGCTGGCTTATGCACTGAGCCTGAATGACAAAAAAATCCTGATTATTGATACCAATTTCAAGAACAACACACTGTCGGGTTATAAGACAAAGTCGTTCATAGAAGTGAGCACCGAAGGCTCGCAAAGTCACACAGCACACGGTGTCGAGAATGGCTATGGTCAACTCTCAACTCCTGAAACTGCAAGTGCTAACGACGTCAACCTTAAAAGTATTGACATCGTCGCAAACAAAGGCGGTAGCCAAAGCCCTGCCGAAGTTCTAGCTGGCAAGAACTTCAAAAAAGTGATTGAGCAGTACAGCAAAAAATACGATTTCATCTTCATGGAAGGTGCCTCGATGAACAAATACTCCGATGCCAGGGAACTCATGCCCTTCGTTGACAAAGTGGTGGTCGTGATGTCCGCAGAATCTCCAATTGGCAACGAAGACAAGGACACACTGGACTTCCTCCGTGGCATGAACGGCAAGATGTTGGGTGGTATCCTCAACAAAGTGGACATGAAAAACATCTGATGATTTGTGGATTTTTATTTGCGAGCGTAGCCCAACTCTCACGAAATGAATAGGTTATGAGCATTTGAGTCGTAGGTTAAAATCGCAATTATCAATGCCCATTCAAAATAAATGAAAGACTCCTACTGGTTAAAATCAGGTTTTTATACCCTCTCGGAAAAGACGGCATCCATGCTGTTTGGCTTCGGCGGGGCGGTGCTGTTGTACCGGGCGATACCTGACCAAGGAGCTTTCGGTATTTGGGTGCTTTTTTTGTCCATCGTTTCGGTTGTAGAAGTGGGGCGGATTGGGCTGCTGCAGAACGCACTCGTCAAGTTTCTTTCGGTAGAACATGGCGACGAGGCAGGCCGAATCACCACGGCCTCATTTGTGCTAAATGGATTGCTAACGCTGCTGATAGTGCTGCTTAGCCTTGGTTTGGCGCCACTGGCCGCAACGGTTTTTGAAGCACCCGAGCTGGCAAGATTGTTCAAGATTTACTGCCTAACCACGGTGGCGCTGATTCCTTTTTACCAGTGCAATTACATTCAACAGGCCAACCTTGATTTCAAGGGCATTTTTTGGAGCAATGTGGTCAAAGGCGGTGTCCTATTTGGGTTTATACTCTACCTGTTCATTGAAAAAAAAGAAGTAAAGCTTGTCGATTTGGCCTTTATGCAAGTGCTGGCTGCTTTGGCATCGTCCATTGTTTCATGGGTATTTGCGAAAAAATATGCTCAATTCAGCCGAAATATTGATTGGATTTGGGTAAAAAAGCTGTTTGCCTATGGCAAATTTGTCTTCGGCACCAACATCAGCACCCAACTCTACAAAACGGTAGACAAGTTGTTGCTCGGGATGTTGCCCGGTGGCGGCACTGCGGCGGTGGCCATTTACGATGCCGCAATTCGCATCACCAACCTGACCGACGTGCCAACGGCAAGCATGGCTACCATGCTCTTCCCGCAAAGCTCACGCAGGATGCAGGATGGCAACGGTGCAGTTAAGCTACTCTACGAAAAGGCAGTTGGAGCCATTCTGGCATTCATGGTTCCGTGTGTGATACTCGTCCTACTGCTGGCTGACTGGCTGATTTTCCTGACGGCTGGCAAAGCCTACGCAGATGCTGCCAATGTGCTGCGAGTGACCATATTTTTTGGATTGTTTTTGCCGTACGCCGTGCAATTCGGTACCGTGCTAGATTCCATTGGCAGGCCGCAGGTGAACTTTGTTTACACGCTTTTCAGCTTGCTGCTCACAGCGTTATTCAACTGGTTGCTTATCCCGAAAATGGGGGTAATGGGGGCAGCTGTTGGTACTTTGGCAGCGTACGCAGTCACCTTTGTGTTCATGCAAATGTATTTGCATAAAATTTTGAAAATCAATCCATTGAATCCATTTCGTTACATGGTGGAGTTTTATGGAAGAATCATTGATTTTGCCCAAAACAGGCTGTCTGGTGCGAAACGTAAAGCAGGGACACTCGAAGTTTTGGAGCAGGAACCTTAAAGACTAAAAAACTACAGGCACAGCAGCCTTAGGCATATTAAAATTCACCCCCCTTTCAAAATTGATTTTGGCAATTACTGAAGAAAAACCACCGACAAATTATGATGACGCAAGCGATGTATGAAGAAGGTTTGGCTTATGCCGAATCAAACTTTAAGGATGAAAATGCAGCACACCTGCATGTAGACAAAAGGTTGATACGTGAAAAGTTCAGCATGGACGGTAAGAAAGTGCTCGATTTTGGCTGTGGCATGGGCGGCATGAGCCTCTGGTATGCCACCAACTTCAATTGCGAGGTGCACGGTATTGACATTGACCGTCATCACATCAAGATTGCGAACGACCTAAAGGCAAAGCATAACGTAAAGAACGTTCAGTTCGAGGTGCGCAACGTGCTTGACAACCCGTTGGAAGGCAAGTACGATTTCATTGTGCTGAACGACGTGGCCGAGCATATCCAGCTGCCTATTTTAAAGGCCATTTTTCAGGCGTTGAGCAAAAACTTGGCAAATAACGGGGGCATTTACGTCTCGTACCCACCGTGGCGGAGTCCTTACGCATCGCATGTACAGCATGTGGTAGGCATTCCGTGGTGCCAGTTTTTGCCAGAAGGCATGCTGTTGAAAATGATTGAGAAGAACAACCGACCGATAGTAGGGGAGGAGGAGAGCGACCTTTTGCAAGCCTACAAAGGGCTAAACCACCTCACGCATGAACGGCTATTGGCAGCGCTGGAAGGTTCAGGCTTGCAACCCGTTTACCGCAAGAGCCATAGTTTTGTCAATAAGTTTGGCCTGTTAAAAAACGCAAACTTGCGGTTGTTCCCACTCGATTTTTTAATAACTAAAGAATTTTTGTTGTTGAAAAAAGCAGCTTGAATGCTTGAAGTACTGTGAAGTTTCTCAATTTCCAATTTTCCAATATCTGCCCCCTCTTGATGACTCATGAATATGCACCCTGATCTCGACATCATCTATTTCACGCTCTTCCCTTGGGACAATGCGTACTCATCGGTGTCCCTCTCTTTCACGAGGGAGTTTGTGAAGCACAATCGGGTTTTTTACATCAACCACCCGTACACCGTCAAGGACTTTGTTAAAGGTTGGAACCAACCGATGGTCAAGGCCCGCAGGCAGGACATGCTGCTGAACCGGATGCGCTACGAGACCATTCCAGAACTGCCAGAAGTGATTGCCGTGCAACCACCGCTCACCGTGCCCATCAACTGGATGAACCCTGGGAAGCAATACGACAAGTGGTTTGCATTCAACAACAAGATTATACTCAACACGATACGCCAGGTAATCAAAGATTATAACATCAAGGACTTCATTTACTTGAACTGTTTTAACCCATATTACGCTGGGGCACTTCCAAAGGAGTTTGGGGCAAAACTCAGCATGTACCAGTGTATTGATGACATGACGGAGGAAACTTACACCGCCAAGCACGGTGCAAGGATAGAAGAGGATGCCATCCGTGATTCTGACATCGCCTTCGTGACCTCCAGAAACCTGCATCGCCTGAAAAAGCATTTGAACCCAAACACTTACGTGCTCCACAATGCAGTGGACATCGCTATTTTCGAAAAGGCGCTGGAAGGGCCGTTGCCCCGTCCTAAAGAACTTGAAGGGGTGAAGGGTAAAATCATTGGCTTTACGGGCAACATCAATGAGTATAGGCTGAACTACCCGCTTTTCAAGCAAATTGCGGAGCAAAACCCTGACAAGACGCTCGTGCTGGTTGGGCCGTTGAACTCCGACTGTTACAAGGATTATGGGTTGGACAAAATGCCAAACGTGATTTTGACGGGCGGCAAGCACATCCGGGAGTTGCCTGCTTTTTTGCAACATTTTGACGTAGCCATCATCCCGTTCCTAAAAAATAAGCTCACTGCGAGTATTTATCCGTTGAAGATAAACGAGTATTTGGCGGCTGGCAAGCCAGTGGTGGCCACCAACTTCTCAGAAGATATCCTTAGCTTTGCAGATGTAGTTTATATTGCGGATGATGAGAAAGCTTTTTTGGAAGCCATTAATAAAGCCATTGCTGAAAATTCGGCGGAGCTAATTGAAAAAAGGGTGCAAACCGCAAAGCAAAATACTTGGACTGAGCGGGTTAAGCAGTTTTGGAGTATCGTTGACGAACACCTTGTAAAAGCTAAATCACCAATTTTGGTTGAACAATAAGTTACTACTTCCGTTTTACAACTAATTGATTTTCAATGATTTTGATGATTGATTTGACTGTAAACATGGAATTCTCCCTTGAACAACACATACATTATGACCCTTGCACTCAATTCTTTTACTGAAAAATTCTACGTGCCAGACACGAGGGATTTTTTGAACGAAAAGTACCAAGACCTCCAAGCCGTGGCGGCTGACTTCAAGGCAAAATATGCCAGTGGAAACCCCTTCCCGAATATCTTTTTTGAAGATTTTTTCAACCCGGACGTGCTAGATGCCATCTTGGAAGAGTTCCCAGATTTGGAAGGTAAAGACGACATCAAATACCAGACCCCCAATGAAATAAAGCTTGCTTCCCGTGGCGAGCGCCGCTTCGGGCCAGTGTCAAAGGTATTTGCCCACTTCCTCAATTCCGAGCCGTTCTTGCTCTTTTTGCAGGAATTGACTGGAATTCAGGAAACATTAACCCCAGACCCTTACTTTGAAGGAGGTGGGTTTCACCAAACAAAACCAGGTGGGTTCCTAAAAATTCATGCTGACTTCAACAAGCACCGTCAGACGGGCCTAGACCGCCGATTGAACGTTCTTGTGTACTTGAACAAAGATTGGAAGGACGAATATGGTGGCCACTTTGAGCTTTGGAACCGGGACATGACCTGCTGTGTGAGCAAAATTCCGCCAAGGTTCAACACGATGGCAATGTTCACGACTACCGACTTCTCCTACCACGGCTTGCCCAACCCACTGACCTGCCCTCCAGACCGTAGCAGGAAGTCGATGGCACTGTATTATTACACCAATGGACGGCCTGCAAGTGAAATCAATGACGGGTTGGAAGACCATACCACCTTGTTCAAAGACAGGAAGGGAATTACTGTTGATGCCGACATGCGTAAATTTAATGCAGCACAATCTGCAAAAGAATTTGCAAAAGATTTGATACCTCCTATCTTTGTGAAACTCGGCAAAAAACTCTTGAAATAAAGCAAGAAATTCATGAAGGATTCAGCCAAGCAAACACAGCAGGAACCAGAAATTTTGCTGTCAAACAAAGAAAAAGTATTGGAGTTTTTGGCAACGGCCATGTGCTTCATGCTGTTGTTGGCGAGTTTGCTGAAAGTACTCTTCTTCTGAATTGCAAGATATATTTGAATGGGTTAGGAATCGGGAGCTAGGCAAAACCCGCAAGGATGTAGCCAGTTCCCATTCTTTTTTCCCATCATTTTCGGCGCTGTTGCCGAACTATTTTCCCACTTCGGCTATTTTGGACTCCCCCCTTCGAGACTGTATAAACCATTGATTATCTGTGGTTTTGGCTGTGAAAACAGCGTTTTCCCCCTGTTTGACTATGAGAAAATGAGTTACGCCATTTCATTTTACACTGGATTAAAGGATTGGTTGGTACGTCAGGTGCTTTACCAGAAACTGGATAACCCGCTGGGTTATGCATTGATGGTGCTTTTTGCACTTGCCTTGGCTTTTATCCTTTCCATGCTGCCGCTGAAATTTGCTTTTCTTTTCGTGGCAGGCATTTTGGCGGTGCCAGCGGTGATAGGTTGCTTTGTAAATCTGAGCTTTGGCATTATCGTCATGCTGGTTGCAGCTTTCCTGTTGGGACTTGTCGCAAAGTACACCAATGCGCCCATCGGCACGGCTTTGGATGGCTTGCTGGTGCTGATGTTGGTAGGCATGTTGGTACGACTCATCAAGGAAAAAGACTTTAGCTTCGCAAAAAGCCCAATCAGTATCTTCATTTTTGCTTGGATTTACTACAACCTCTTGGAAGTGCTCAATCCTTGGGCGCAATCTCGGATAGCATGGGTTTACACCGTCCGAACGGTTGCCTTGCTGTTGTCGCTTTATTTTATTGCCTGCTACACTTTCAGCTCATATCGACGAATTGTAAATACCCTGAAAGTCATTCTGATTTTGGGTTTTATTTCCGCACTGTATTCCCTGAAGCAAGAGTGGTTTGGGTTCAGCAATGCAGAAACCACTTGGCTTCATGCTGATGAAGAGCGCTTCATGCTCATTTTTCAGTGGGACAGGATGCGGGTTTTTTCGTTCTTTTCTGACCCAACGACTTTCGGAATTTTGATGGGATACATGAGCATGTTGTGCTTAGTCTTGGCCGCTGGCCCATTCAAGTTGTGGATTAAAATTGGCCTGTTGGTCGCTGCTGCCAGCATGTTGCTCGGAATGGCGTACGCTGGCTCACGCACGCCCTTCGTCATGTTGCCGATGGGCGTCATCATGTACCTCGTGCTCACTTTCAAGAGGCAAACCATCATTGCTGGAGTGCTCTTTTTCATGATTGGTGCTGGATTCATCATGAAATCAACGAGCAGTGCCGTGGTTTGGCGAATACAATCTGCCTTCCGTGGCGAGAGCAAGGACACCATCGAAGTGCGGATGAAAAATCAAGCGAAAATTCAGCCCTATATTCTCTCGCATCCAGTTGGCGCAGGACTAGGTAGCACTGGCTACTGGGGCAAACGTTTTTCACCCGATAGTTGGCTGGCAGGGTTTGCGCATGATAGCCTGTATGTTCGTTTAGCCGTCGAAACCGGCTGGATTGGTCTATTGATTTATATGGGGCTGCTGTTCACAGCCATGCGAACCAGCATCCGTTATTATTTTCGAGTGAAAGACCCCACCATCAAGACGCTTTACCTCGGCTTCACCATCACAGTATTCTTGTTGGCATTGGCGAGCTACCCCCAGGAAGCTATCACTTTGCTACCTACCTCGGTTATCTTTTACCTCATGTTGGCCATGATTGCCCGTTTGAAGGATTTTGACCCAAATTTTGCGAAGCAGGAAGGGGAAGCAAAAATTGAAAATTGAACCAACTCTAAGTCAGTGTTTTCGATTTTCATTTCATCCCATCAAAAAGCCACTCAGAAATGAGCTGGCGATTGGAGGCAAGAAATAGTCGTTTCTGGTCAGTTGGATGCTTGATATTCCCTAATTCGATGTAGGCAGAAGGCACTTTTGTTTCCCGAAGCATGTGCAAGTCCCGGGCAGTCACGGTGCCATCGTAGCCCCTTTTTTTGTTGACTTTTTTATACCCTTTTTCCATGCTCTCGTGCATGTTGTTTGCCAAAGTCTTGCCCTGTTTGTCGTCGGGGTGGTAGTAAAAAAATAAGTCGGTCTGCTCGCCTCTGCCCCGTGAGTCCACATGGATGACGATGAGCTTTTGGTTTTCGTCTTTTACACCTTGTTTTTTATGCTTTTCGTACAGCTCGTTGATGACGTCAGTGCGCTGAAACAACCTTGGACGCTGCCCTCGATGGATGGCCTCGTTTCCCCAAACCACTTCGTCTTTGTCGCAGACGAGGTACTGGTCGTCACGGATGCCATCGTTGCGGTCACGGGTTATCATGTACGCCGTGGCCCCGTGCTCGATGAGCTTTCGTACCACTCGAAGTGCCACATCGTAGGCGTATTCATCCTCGCAAACGGTGTGCTTGCCAACCTTGGCAACAGCACCGGGGTCAGGGCCGCCGTGCCCACTTTCAATGTAGAAAACCTTGCCTGCAAGTGAGTTGTCCTTCAACGGGACGTGCTCGTATTTTTTACCAAAAATGGGGAAGCGGCGGTTGCCAGATGGCTCGATGGCCAAGTTTGCCTCACCGTTGGAGGCAGTTTCATCCAGCTTACCTTTTTGCACGTCCATGGTTGGGCATTTCAGCAAGTGGTAGGGTACCCAAAGTTGTTTGTCCTTTTTGAAAGAGCTTGAGCGGTAACCATCCTTGAGCATTAATTCATTGTAGGTTTCGATGCTTTTTGCAGTCTCCCAATCCTTTAAGCCGACAGAGGAGCGGATGGTTTTTCCGTCAAATTTATAAATGAAAATTGGCAGCGAATAAGCTTGCCCGACTTTCAGGCTGGTGCCGTTCTTGAGGTCGTTCAGTGCATAAAATTTGGAGATGTTGCAGGAGTTGCGGTCGAGGTTGTATCGGCGCAGCAGCGAGTACACACCGTCACCTGGCAGTGCTTTGGTTTTGTAAAACTCCGGGTCGGCAGGTGGGCGGTGGGCACCAACGAGCAGCAGCAGGAGCAAAAGGGTCAAAAGCCGGGTCATGTCGTTTTTGGATTTGCTAGTTTTGAAAATTGGAATGTAAAATTATTCAAACTACCGGCAAAACGCCAAATCCGAGCCAATCTAACACGTGGCTTTTCTGTTTGATGCCTCATTTGGGGGCAAAGCACCACTTGCTCCGTCATTTTTTCACCACCATTTTTTCTACCGAAACTTGCTGTCCAGCCTTCAAGCGAATATAGTAGGTGCCAGCCGAAAGCTCTGTCAATGGTATTGCCTGTTGGTATTCACCGGGTTGTTGGCTGTCCCAAAGCAAAGTTTTGAACAACCTGCCCGAATTGTCAAGGATTTCAATCGTAACAAGCTGTTTGTCAGGAAGTTGGTAACGCAACTTGGCTTGGGTTGATGCAGGGTTCGGAAAAACTTCCAATTTGATTTTTTCCGCAAAAACTGGCTGGTCGGCACTGACGTAAGGCACTTCGAGCAAATTACGCTGGAACACTCCACTGCCATGTGAGGCTGCCCGCAACTTTCGGTTGGCTGGTGATATTTTTAGGTCAAAAACCATGACCGCCTCTGGCAAGCCTTCGAGGTAGGTCTGCCATGTCGCCCCAAAATCCACGGACGAGAAAACGCCCAAGTCGTTGCCCACGTAGATGTTGTTCGGGAAAAGCGGGTCAACAGCGATGGCGTTGGTAGGCAGGTCGGGCAAGCCTGTGCTGATGTCCTCCCAAGTGTCACCGTGGTCGGCGGTACGGAAGACGTGACCGGAACCATACCCTCCGACAGCCACATAGGCCACGGCGTCGTTAGTGGGGTCAACTTCGAGGTCGAGGAAGTATCGGTTGGGAAGCCCGTCGGTCACATTTACCCAGTTGTCGCCGCCGTTTTGGGTTACAAAAACATGACCGGGATTGTTGTTGAGTGGAGCAGAGGCCACATACACAACTTCAGGATTCTGGCTGCTGATGGCCATGCTGAGCATTGGGTTGCCATCGAGTTTCTGGCTGTTGTTGGTGATTTCCCAGGTATTGCCCCCATCCGTTGATTTCGATACGATGGCGGAACCTGCGTACACCACATTTCCATCGGAGGGTGCCAACGCAAAAGGAGCGATGAACGCAATTGGGTCCTGTTTTGGAGGGCTAACACTTGAGTAGCCATTGCCCCCATCATCAGAGAATTGCATGTTCAGCGTTTGCCAAGAAAGAAAGCTGAACTGGTCGTCCTGCTGGTTGATGCCCGTCCAACTACCGTCACCACCGAAGAGCCGCCGCCAAGTGACCGTGCTGCCAGTTACCGGGTCAACGTTGGGATTGAGGCGGATGGTGCCATTGTCCTGTAAGCCACCCATGCAGAAAAACTCGTCGGTTGCGGAGTTGCTGAATCCGTTGTAAAACTGCGCTGTTTGCATCCGGCCACTGGCGCTTTGAAAAGTCATGCCGCCGTTTGCGGAGCGATGCACGCCTCCGTCGCTTGCTACGTAAAATACGTTGGGGAGGGTAGGGTGCCAAACCGCATCGTGTACATCGGAGTGGACAAATTCTGGCCCGCCGTCCGGCCCTTCGATGGGGGCATTCGTGAAGCCAATGCCGCCGTTGGTGCTCTGACTGCGTTGCTCGATGGTTTGTCCACCATCGCTGGATCGCCAGACATCAATGCCTACGACCACCAGCTCGTCAGGATTAGTGGGGTGGACGGCTACATCGTGCGAAAACCAACCCTGCCATTTGGAGTAGTCCACGGTGGTTTGCACCGTCCAGTTTGCCCCAAAATCATCGGAGCGACAAAGCCAACTGGCACCCTCTGCCGAACTCAATCCATTGCCAATGCTGGCGTAAATCACCTCTTGCGAACTGGGTGAGCGGTCAAGCTGAATCTTTCCGTTGAAGCTGCTGGGCAGGTTGCTGCTGATTTTTGCCCAATTGCTGCCACCATTGATAGTGCGGTAAATGCCGTATCCCGTCGAGCTTTGGTTGCCACATCCCACCACCACGATGTCGGGGTTGGTGGGGTGAATAACGAGGTCGTTGGCCATCACGACCGTGTGAACCAGCGACCAAGTATCGCCGCCGTTTGTGCTTTTGTACACACCATCGGTGGTGGCTGCGTACACGATGCTGGGGTTCGAGGGAGCTACTTCGACATCCCAGACGCCTTTGTTTTGGTCTTGGGTGAAGTCGAGGACTTTGCTCCACGTGTTGCCACCGTCCTTGCTCCGCAAAATGCCGATGCCATAGCTGCCACGGGTGCTGCGGTATGCTGCGCCCGTACCAGATGCCAAGTATTTGTAAACTTCTCCCGTGCCGATGAAAATTGTCAAAGAGTCGTTGGGTGGGATGGCAATTGTACCCACTGCTGATACCGGAAAGCCAGTTTGCACCTGATGCCAAGCGGTGTTGCCTTGGCCACCTGAGTAGCTGCGCCAAAGGCCACCGCTTGCCGAGCCAGCGTACATCGTATTCGGGTTCTGTGGATTGAAGGCCAGCTTGAGGGTGCGGCCTGCCCGGTTGTGCGGGCCAAGCGTTTGCCAAGGGTCTGTGCTTCGCACGGCAGTTTCTGCTGGCTGCATTTGCCGAAGGAAGTTCAATGCATCAGAAAATCCGGTGGCAGGCAGTTTTTCAAAAGGGTAAACCCTGGCATTTCCAAAGAAATTCAGTGCTTCGAAAGCGCCAGAAAATCCATGCTCATCTGTCTGTTTTTCACTTGAAAAAAAAGTCTTGTAGCCTAATATTGCCAATAAAACAAAGCCAATGGCAAGTAGTGGGCGGGCAATCTTGTTTGTCATAGCGCAGCGGGAATTTTGATTGAGTTAGCTATGCTGCAAATGTAAACCCAAATCCAATTGGGACGGGTTGGTTTTTCTGGCAGGCTCACGTCAAAAACTGATTCAGTCACCGATTGACTTTTTGGGGTTGAACTGATTTTGAAAAATGCGCTTGATTGTCAAGTTTTTCCGTGGGACAGTTTTTTGGGCTAGTCCAATATTTTACGAATTGCCCGTAAAAAAATATAAAGTTAGTTTGTGGGATATTGGATTCGACTAAATTCGCCCCGGTTATTTTGGGAAGGATAGAATTCCCATGGTATCAAAGCAGCGCAGGCTGTTGACCTTTTAAATACTTCACCAATGATTACCGCTGTTGTAATTGTTTTCATACTTGGCTATGCGGCCATCGTATTTGAGCACCCCCTGAAACTAGACAAGACAGTACCCGCCATACTGACTGGCGCTTTGCTCTGGAGCATTATTTCGCTGGGTGGGCTGGAGGTCGTAACCGCTGACCACCAAGCTGGCGAAATAGAAGGTGTGCTATTACATCACGTTGGCAAGATTGCTGAGATTCTCTTTTTCTTAATCGGTGCAATGGTCATCGTGGAGTTGGTGGACCTGCACCGTGGATTTTCAGTCATCACCAATCGCATTCATACCACTAATAAAGTAAAACTGCTTTGGTTGATAAGCACAATTGCTTTTTTCTTGTCTGCTGTATTGGATAATTTGACTACGACGATTGTGATGATTTCACTGCTTCGGAAATTGGTGCCCGACCGGATGGAGCGCATCTGGTTTGTGAGCTTCGTGGTCATCGCTGCAAATGCAGGTGGTGCTTGGTCACCCATTGGCGACGTGACCACCACGATGCTTTGGATTGGTGAAAAAATCACGACAATAGGTCTGATGACCGATGTCTTTATTCCATCAATTATTTGCCTCTACTTACCGTTGTTGGTTGCCACCTTGATGCCAAAGTTTAGGGGAAATGTCACGCTTGGCCCCGGTGATGTCAGTGCCAATGAGCATCGCCAAGAGCTGTTGAGCAGCAAGGTAATGCTCATAGTGGGTATTGGAGGTTTGATTTTTGTGCCAGTTTTCAAGCAAATCACGCATTTGCCCCCCTACATGGGCATGATGATATCACTGGGCATAGTTTGGTTGGTATCTGAGTACATTCACCCTGAAGAAAACTTTGACGAAGAGCGAAGACACTTGTATTCCGCCCGCCACGCATTGTCAAGGATTGAGATGTCGAGCATACTTTTCTTTCTTGGCATCTTGGCGGCCGTAGCTGGCTTGGAATCAGCGGTAGCTTCCTATCACCCGGATGGACATCCGGTCGGACTTTTGATGACAGCCGCAGAGCATCTTCAACATGCCATCCCGAATACGGACATAGTGGTCATCATCTTGGGCGTACTCTCCGCCATCATTGACAACGTGCCGCTGGTGGCCGCCGTCATGGGCATGTACCCCATGGATCAGTTCCCGATGGACAGCAAATTATGGCAGTTGATTGCTTTCACAGCAGGTACGGGTGGCAGCATGTTAATCATTGGCTCCGCTGCGGGCGTTGCGGCCATGGGCATGGAGCGGATTGACTTTATTTGGTACCTGAAAAATATCGCTTGGCTGGCCTTTATTGGCTTCATAGCTGGTTCAATGGCCTTTTTGGTAATTTATCCGCTGTTTCATTGATAAATTGAATGGACAACCTGCACGTTTTGCATTGCTCAAGGCAGTGCAAAATGTGCAAGGTCTTGGCTGTGAATTAGTATAGAAAACAAGGAAAATGAGAGGATCGAGCTTATTGATTTGCTTGTCCATTACCCTCTTTGGGTGTGCCAATATTCAAGAAAAAAAATTGGTGGGCAAGTGGGAAGCGGCCTCGCTCATCGAAGATGGGATGCCGATGCAAGTGTCACCCTCAGAAATCGGGTTTGAGTTTTTCAACAAAGGTTTTTACCGTTTTCGAAGCACGTTGAATTATCAGGAAGCTGGTTCTTATTCCGTGAATGGCAGCCTGCTTTATACCTTGGACACCATCAACGAAGCATCTACTGAAAAATCTGTGCAAATCTTGCAGGTCACCGACGACTCCCTTTTTCTGAAGATGAATGCCGAGGGCAAAGAGCAACTTGTCAAACTTTTCAGGGTAAAAGCCAAACGGTAGCGCAGTTCTTCACATTTACTTTCTCCTTTCAAGCACTCAACATGAAGACGATAGCCATAATTCTGACTGGATTGGTTGCTGTTGAGCACCTCTACATCCTTTGGCTCGAAATGTTCGCTTGGGAAACAGCGGGCCGCAAGGTATTCAAGGGGAGCTTGAAGCAGGAGTTGTTCACACCTACCAAAACCCTTGCCGCCAACCAGGGCCTCTACAACGGCTTCTTGGCTGTTGGACTCATCTGGTCGTTCTTTATCAGCGATGAAATTTGGGCCAGAAACGTGGCGCTTTTCTTCCTCATTTGCGTGGCCATTGCAGGGCTTTATGGCGGCGTAACAGCTTCAAAACGAATACTTTACGTTCAAGCATTGCCAGCCATTTTGGCAATCATCGCTTGGCACCTTTAACATGGACTGCCTGTCTGTACTACACCGCTTCCAGCGCCTGCGCTAAATCTTCCATCAGCCACTCTGGGTCTTCCAAGCCGATATAAAGCCGCACCAAAGTGAAAGGGTAGGGTGGGTTTTCACGTCCCGGCACGTTGTAAAACGCCGCCATCGGCACTAAAAGTGACTCGTGACCGCCCCAAGACACTGCGAAAAGAAAGCGTTGTAGGCGGTTAAAAAATGCCTCGACCCGCTCCATCGAATCCGTTTTCAAGAAAATGGTGATGAGGCCGCCGCAGCCTGTCATCTGTTTTTGCGCCAGCTCAAACTGGGGAAATGAAGGCAAAAACGGAAAAAGTACCAGCTCCACTTTCGGGTGGCTTTCCAGCCAATGTGCAATCTTGGTGGCACTTTCGTAACTGCGCTTTACCCTGAGTTCCAACGTACGCAACCCCCTGATAATCAACCAAGCATCATGCGGCCCGATGATGTTGCCGAGGGTCATTATTTCCGTCTTGAAAATCTTCTGAATCATCTCGTGGCTACTGCAAATCACGCCATTAACCACATCGCTGTGGCCGTTGAGGTACTTCGTGCCAGTGTGCATCACGATGTCAATCCCGTGTTCGATGGGGCGCTGAAAAAGCGGCGTA
>CAYTZS010000117.1:0-17186 GCA_964442355.1 uncultured Saprospiraceae bacterium
CCCCCCCCCCCCCCCACGCACCCCCCCACCCCCCTCACCCTCGGGGGCCAGGGGGGGGATATTGAATTGGCGATTGAGTTGGAAATACCGGAGCAGCAGAGAAGCTTGTTGCCAGAAAACAAGTTTGATATGATTCGATACGAAGTGCGCTTAGGCTTGACAAATGATACTCAGGAACACGCCATCCATGAAGAGCGGGTAATATTGCTGGATGACGAACATTCACGAAAGAGCTTAAACGGAGTATTGAGGCTTGAATTTCCAGAGTTCAAAAATGAAGAACATAAACTTATAAACCAAAAGTACAACTCAACTTTTTATAAGCAGATAATTAAGAAACAGGAAGGAGGCAACGACAATTTTTATCCTGAAAACAGAAAAGACACTGGTGGTGGGTGGATACCCTCTTTCAAGCTCGGCATAAAAAAATCAGCATTAGGCAACCTGCCAGCTGATATTACAAAATTCCCATGTTCCTCATGGCTAAAGGGGCTATTAAATGATGGTGTTCAGATGTTTATTCTTGATAGTTTGAACATTCGTAAAGCAAGTCCACCGGGTCAAAGCAAAAAATTTAAGCCTGATGGGTCTAACCTTCCTTGGGTCATTGATGACTTTAAGAAAAGAGATTTAAACGCCTATCACAACTGGACTGACCACATCCGCACAGCATTACCTGATGTAAAAGAGGTGATTACAGTAGAGCGATCAGATGATAAACATCGATACCTTAAAATTCTTTATAACAATGGAATTGAAGTTCCAAGTTGGCTTGTTTCTGACGGAACCTTGAGGTTGTTGGCACTAACGCTTCCAGCGTATCTTCCTGATTTTGAAGGAGTTTATTTGATTGAAGAACCTGAAAATGGTATACATCCAGAGGCTATGGAAACTGTTTTCCAATCATTATCATCTGTATACAATGCCCAAATATTGCTTGCATCTCATTCACCAGTAATATTAAGTTTGGTTGAGTTAGAAGACGTGCTTTGCTTTGCTAAAACAGATGAAGGTGTTACAGATATTGTGAAAGGCAATGAACATCCGATGCTTAAAAACTGGAAAGGCGAAACCAACCTCAGTGTTTTGTTTGCAGCCGGCGTTTTATCATGAAAGACCTCATCATCCTCGTAGCGGATTTGGACACTGAAAACGTGCTGCAAGGCTTGTTGCCACGATTGGAGCATGTTTATAGAACTCGCCCATTCTCTTTTGACATCCGTCGCCATATAAATAGAGACCCGGGATGTCTAAATGAAAGTGTCGATTTTTTGCGGCCTTTTGCTACTCAATACCACTACGCATTAGTGGTATTTGACAAAGAAGGATGTGGCAAAGAAGGTAGAGGTAGGGAAGCATTAGAATCAAGTGTTGAAGCTGCTTTGTCAGCCAATGGTTGGGCTACTGAGCAAATATCCGCCATCGTCACAGACCCCGAAATCGAAAACTGGATATGGGTCAATTCCGCCAATATGTCCAAAGAACTGAACTGGAACGAAGCCAAAGCATTGTACGCATGGCTACAAGAAAATGGGTGGCGGGAACAAGACGCCTCAAAGCCAGTTCGTCCAAAAGAAGCCTTGGAAGCCGTTTTGCGAAAAACTAAAAAGCCCCGGTCTGCCTCCATTTATAAAAACATCGCCGGAAAAGTATCCTTCACAAAATGTGAAGACCCCGCCTTTTTGAAACTCATAGAAAAATTGAAATCGTGGTTTCCATCAGCGGAGGGTTCGGTTTGATAACACTCGAATGCCTGCGATTTTCACCTA
Source organism: uncultured Saprospiraceae bacterium (assembly GCA_964442355.1). Classification (GTDB taxonomy): domain Bacteria; phylum Bacteroidota; class Bacteroidia; order Chitinophagales; family Saprospiraceae; genus UBA6168. The sequence continues at coordinate 1,770 of CAYTZS010000117.1, forward strand.
TCATTCAATGAAAAAACTTCTTTTCGTACTCGCATTTTTCCCCATCATCGTTACCGCCCAAATCTTCACCCACGCCGATACATTACGTGGCTCGGTGACACCCGAACGGGCTTGGTGGGATGCTCGCCACTACGACCTGCACGTAGCATTCGATATTGAAAACCAAGGCATCAGTGGCCGAAACACCATCACCTACGAGGTGCTGAAAAACGAACAAGCCCGCCTGCAAATTGACCTGATGGCCCCACTCCTGCTGGACAGCGCCGTGCAGGACGGCAAGCGGCTAGTCTGGCAACAAGACGGCAATGCCTATTTCATCCAACTGGGCTCGGCACAGGAAGTAGGCAGTTTTCGGAAAATCAGCTTGTACTATCACGGAAAGCCAACCGTTGCAAACCGCCCACCGTGGGACGGCGGCGTCATCTGGGGTAAGGACGAAAACAGCCGCCCGTGGGTGTCAGTAGCCTGTCAAGGCGTGGGGCCTAGCATCTGGTATCCCAACAAAGACCACCAGTATGATGAACCTGACAGTGCAGCCATGCACATCACTTGCCCCCAGCCGCTCGTGGGCGTAGCCAATGGTCGCCTGCGCAACCGAACGGACAATGGCAACGGCACAGCTACCTACACTTGGGCTGTGGTGAACCCCATCAACAACTACAACCTGATTCCCTACGTGGGCCATTACAAGCATTTTGAGGATTTTTACATTGGCGAGGAAGGCAAGCTTTCGCTCGATTTTTGGGTCATGGACTATAACCTGGCAAAGGCTAAGTCCAAGTTTTTGACCGAAACACCGAAGATGTTGAAATGCTTCGAGCATTGGTTTGGGCCGTACCCTTTTTATGAAGACGGGTTCAAGCTGGTCGAATCGCCGCACCTTGGCATGGAGCACCAAAGTGCCATCGCCTACGGCAACGGCTACCAGAACGGCTATCGGGGGCGTGACCTCTCGGACACCGGTGTCGGCCTCAAATGGGATTTCATACTCGTACACGAATCCGGGCACGAGTGGTTTGGCAACAACATCTCCACCAAGGACATCGCCGACATGTGGGTGCATGAGAGTTTTACCAATTACTCGGAAACGCTTTACACGGGCTGCGAAGTGGGTGAGGAGTTTGCCACTACCTACAACGTGGGCTGCCGGGCGCTCATCGGCAATCGGGAGCCCATCATCGGCACTTACGACGTGAATCATGAGGGCAGCGGCGACATGTACTACAAAGGAGGCAGCATGTTGCACACTATGCGGGCAGTCATTGACGACGATGAAAAGTTTCGGCAAATACTTCGTGGACTGAACAAAACCTTCTGGCACCAGACCGTGACAACCAAACAGGTTGAGGATTACGTATCAAAGGAGGCGGGCATTGATTTTTCCAAGGTCTTCGACCAGTATCTGCGCACCACTGATATCCCAGTGCTTGAGGTAAGTTTGGTAGAAAAGAAGACCAGAGATGGCCATGAAAAGCTCTTGCAATTTCGCTGGACGAAATGCGTCCCTGGGTTCAACCTACCGCTTTTGGTAAAGTTGGGGCCCAACAAATGGACTTGGATACGCCCAACCACCGAGCGACAAGCTGTCAATTTCCAGATGGAAAACCTAAGCGAGTTTGCCGTTGACAGGCGTTTTTATGTCAAGGTGAAAAAGTAACCAAATGGCGGGTTGGAGTGGAAACTTCAACCCGCCAAACTCGTCGTCCATCAAGCAAAACCTACCTTAGGGCAAATTTTTCCTGCCTTTCGTCTGCCGCCACCGTGCATTATTCAAAAAAAATTGGCTGATTTGTAGAATAAACCGGACTTGCTTCCGGTTTTTATTTCTATCAAAGATTATCTGACAGGTAAGATATTCAAAAACAATAAAATTGCAGACACCCATCCTCTCAATACCAAAGAATTGTACGACCGCCCAACGCTCGAAACCCATTTGAAAACGATGTCATTTCATGTACTTATCACCCGAAACTTTGTGACTTTATGAAAAAAATAGGAATCGCCATCGCAGCCACGCTGCTGTTAAACGCCGCTTTTACCCTGTTTCTATTCAATGGCCTCAAAAGCTCGGTGCAAGCTGGGCTTTCGGAGCAGGCGAATCCCAAGGTTCAGTTGGCTAGCTATGACTTCAATTCTCCCCAAGTAAATGCCAAGCCTGCCAGCAATTTTTACATCCCCGAAGATTTTGTGGAGACCGCCAACATCGTTACCCAAGCTGTGGTAAACATCACCGTCAACAGCCGCAACTCGGTGGAGCCTTCATCGGGCGGGTCGGGTGTCATCATCTCGCAAGACGGCTACATCATCACCAACAACCACGTGATTGACGGAGGCGGCAAGGTGGAAGTCTCGCTCTACAACAAGCGAATCTACAAGGCCAAGGTCGTTGGCAAAGACCCCTACACTGACCTTGCCCTGTTGAAAATTGATGCCACGGGCCTCAAGCCCCTCAGCTACGCCAACTCCGACAACGTGCAGGTAGGCGAGTGGGTGCTGGCGGTCGGCAACCCGTTCAACCTCACTTCCACCGTCACGGCAGGCATCGTGAGTGCCAAGGGCCGCAATATCAATATCCTGCAAGGCATGTACAGCATCGAAAGCTTCATCCAGACCGATGCTGTGGTAAACCCCGGAAACAGCGGCGGTGCCCTCGTCAACATGAAGGGCGAGCTTGTGGGCATCAATGCCGCCATCATGAGTGAAACTGGGGCTTACGAGGGCTATTCCTTCGCCATTCCATCTAATTTGGTGCAAAAAATCATGCTAGACCTCAAGGAGTTCGGTATGGCGCAGCGGGCATTGCTCGGTGTGCGCATAAAAGACGTGGACAACGAAATCGCCGCCGACTTCGACCTCGGCAATGTGGAGGGCGTACTCATCCGCACCGTTGACCCAGGTAGCGGAGCTGAGGAGGCTGGCCTCCAGATGAACGACATCATCATCGGTGTGAATGGCGTGAAGACGGCTTCCGTACCGGAGCTGCAGGAACAGATTGCCCGGTTCCGCCCTGGCGACTCAGTCGCATTGGACATCATTCGCAATGGCCGTAGGATTAAAAAAGGCGATGTGGTGCTGCGTGGCATGGAGGAAGAAACCTCGTCAGTTGGCAAGTAGCAGCCTATAAACAAAACCTACGTTTAATAAAAAAGCCGTCGCTGACCAGCGACGGCTTTTTTATTAAAATTTATTGGCATGCATTTTGTACCCCAAAAGCATTACGTAACGATATCAATTGTTAAAGCAACATTTATTTGAAAGTTCACCAGCCAAGCGGCACTACCCACACATTTTCTTGGTGAACAACGGGGCTTTCGACTAACAGAACTGAACAAAAATTCACCTTAGCGTCCCGAAGCAAACCTGATTGCCAGCTTGCTTCGGGACTTTTTTTTGGAGCTCATCTTCCGCTACTTCGGAATTTTTATGTCATAAACCTTTCGCTTTGAATTAATCAATTTGCTGTCCTTTAGCCAAGGATTGAACACCTTGAGCATTCGGTAGCTGGTGCCAAACTGCTTGGCGAAGTCACCGAGGTTGGCGATGGAGCTGTCCACTGTCACGATGGCGAAGTTGTCGAGCGGTGCGTACATCTGCTCATTCCGTAGGTCAAAACCGTAGAGCTCGGGGTGTTCCATCACGTGCTTGATGGCCACAAGCCGGAAAAGGTAGCGATTGGTTTCTTCGCTGAGGTTCAGGTCGAAGAAGCTGTCAGCTTTTTGGCTTTCCATTTCGTTGCGCAGCCCAGCCGGCCCCATGTTGTAGGCCGCAGCCACCAGCGACCACGTGCCAAAGCGCTCTTTGTAACGCTTGAGGTATTGGCAAGCCGCACGAGTGGACTTCTCGAAGTGAAGCCGCTCGTCCACCTCTTTGTTCACCTCCAATCCGTAGTCGCCCGCCGTGCCCTCCATGAACTGCCAAATGCCCTTTGCTCCAGCACTGGAGGTAGCGTTGCGAAGGTCGCTCTCGGCTACGGCGAGGTACTTGAAATCGTCAGGCAGGCCGTTTTCCTTCAATATCTTCTCCATCACAGGGAAGTAACGTGCGCTATTTTTCAGGTTTAAAATCGTGTGCGAATGGCGGTAGGAGTTGACAATCAGCTCCCGCTCCAGGCGCTCCCGCACATCGAAATTCTCAACCGGAATGCGCTCCCCGGCAAACCAGAACTCGTCCGTTGGCTGCACGTGTGGGATGTTGATGGTTTGGCCACCAAATGGTGTAGGGGATGGCTTGTAAGACGTGAAGATGGCCACCGTGGCAAAGGCAGCGACGATGGCGATGTAATATTTCATGGCGTTTCTCATAGACTGGGATGATTTCAGTTTTCAGGTTCTTTCTGGGAATTGAAAAAGCATTATTATAAGGCAAGAAGGCAATATTATGCCTTCGGTTTCTTGAAAATGGGCACAGTGGAGCAAGGTTCACCGAACATAATGCTCTGTGCGTGGGGACGCAGCTTGCGAGTCAGCTCCACGTAAGCCGAAGGCGGCACTGGGTGGTCGCTGCAGCCTTTGATGACGATGCGCTGTCCAGCGTACTGCCCGGCATCCACGCCATCGAGGGCTTTTTGGAAAATATGCTTGTAAAACTCCTCGGGCATACCTTGGAAGATATCGTGAGCAAAAGGCTCGGCGTAGGCCGTCACGAGCATGTAGGCCCAAACTGGGATGATGGCGTCAGCGGAGCAAAAAACAGCGAGATTCTTTCCGGCGTATTGTGCCCAATCGTGGTTGGCCAAGGCCTCCCTGAAGTCTTTTTCCTTCAAAATAAGCCCCATGAACAAGTGGTCTTTCAGGTCAAAACTGGCCATTTCCTCCTTCGGAAAAAACTCCTCCAACTTGAGCGTCACCAGCCCGCTGGTGGCTACTCGGTTTACCAAAGGTTGTTCGATGGTTTGCATAAAGCATTAATTTTCAGCGTCAAAAAAAATTCTCAGTTTTCTAATTTCTCAATTTCGTTGCTTTCACCTTCCGGTACAGTCTCCTCAATGGGTGCCCGCTCCCCAATCTCTTGGTCAGGGTCTTTGAAGTCTTTGGGCTTGGGCAAGTCGCTGAGGTCTTTCAGGCCGAAGTAGTCCATGAACTTGATGCTCGTACCGTAAAGCAGCGGCCTGCCGGGGCCGTCGCTGCGCCCAGTGATGGAAACAAGTTCTTTCTCCAGAAGTTTTTGGAGGGAGTAGTCGCTGCTCACGCCCCTGATTTGTTCGATTTCGGTCTTCGACACTGGTTGCTTGTAGGCGATGACGGCCAGCGTCTCGATGGCTGCCTGTGAAAGTCGCTTCTTGGTTGTCTGCTTGAGCCAAGTTCCAATGGCGGTATGATAGGCGCCTTTTGTCATAAACTGTAGTCCTCCAGCAATTTGCACCAATTCGATGGCGAAATCGTCATCGGCATAGCGGGCTTTCACCTGCACGATGGCTGCGGCGATGTCTTCCTCCGAAAACTGCGTTTCAAAAGCTTCTTCCAGCACTTGACGGATGTCGTCGGGCGAGAGTGGCGAGTCGGCTGCAAATACCAGCGCTTCGATATGTTGGGCTAGTTTTTCCAAGGATTTATTGATTGTTGAATTGCTATATTGTTACATTGCTGTAACTACTCGAAATTGCCATTTAGGGATGCAAAAGTAAGCAAAAAAGGGCAGGCATATCTTCAGTTTTGTGGTTTCAGGTAACCACAGTTAGTCTCCATTTTTGACAAAAAAGCGGCATTGGTGGTCAGTTTGGCGTAGGTTTCGAGGTTATGCTCCAAGTTGTAGGCAGGCTTGCTGTCCTGAAAATAAATGTCTGCCAGTGCCCGCAGGCTGTCATGTTCAAAGGCCGATTTGACAAAACACTCCGTCATGCCGGGTGGGGCAGCGGGGTTGAGTTGGGCATGCTTGGCGGCGGCCCGTTGTTTGTAAATTTCGATTTGCTTGGGTGTGGGTTCGCTAAAAAGCATCTGATTTATGTGCGGCTTGCGGGTCGAGTAGCGCACCCGAAACTCATCGCCCGCTTCCAGTGGCATCGGGTTTACGAGCAGTATAAGTGGCTCCGACTGTAGCAGCGAGGAGGCAGTAATGGTCTGTGTACCCGCAACGAACTGGTAAGAAATCTCGGAGCGATTGTCGTCCAGTTTTTTTATCAAAACCCTCCCCACGACCTCTTGACTGCCCTTGGCCAGCATCTCTTCCAGGCGCTCAGTCTCCGATTTCTTGGCGTTTCTTCCCCAGAAAACCACGCCTGTGACCAACAGACCCAGCACCCCCAGAAAAATCAGCAGATGATAGAAATACTTGCGCTCTAGGGCATGTCGAACCCGGTTGCGGGGGGTGTCTGTTTTTTTATCAATGTTGAAAAAAAAGAACATCTCGTTGCCACGCCGTTCGAGGTTGATGTGCACGAGTTCGTCTTCTATGAAAAAGGTGTACTCCTTTGTCTCGAAGACCTTGAAATCAACTTGGACGATTTTGGAGCCGATGTAAATGAGCAAGTGTCCGGTTTTGGTGCTGTGCAGCAAACCGACCCGGTAATTCCTTCCGCCGTCACCGACGTATGTCCAAGTGTAGTGGTTCATCCTTTTTCAGTGGTGCAATAACGTGACTAAAGGTAAAAGAAACGCCAGAACCTGACCCGCTCATTTTTGAAGTAAATACTCGTTAAATCTAAGTTAAAACAGGCGTTTTGCGTTTGCCATTGTTAAATTTGTCATGTTTGCAGTGTGAAAGGGTGGTCATTTTTCGTTGGCTAATTTTGGGCAATGACCACAGACTCAATGATGAATTTAGAATGATGGACAAAAAAGTAATCTGGCTAATCATCGGCCTGATGAGCGCAGCGCTCATCGGCATCGCTGCAATGCAGGCGAAATGGGTAGCCGACTCGCTGCGTGCCAACGAGGAACAGTTTGACAATAAAGTGCAGGCAGCCTTGAAGCGGGTGGCTCAAAAGTTGGAAGAAAATGAAGACATGGAGGCGCTCAAGCGCGTGGACAATGGCTTTGCCCAAGATTTTTACCAAGCTGAAGTTCGTGAGCGCATTGAGACGGCGGGGCTTACACTGACCATTGACGATGAAAACGTCGAACAAACCCATGCTCACCTAACCAAGCAACAACTGATTGAAATTACCCTCGCCAACAGCAACTGCAATTGTTCCAACTGCCGGGCCGAAAGGGCAAAGATGCTCACGCAGTTCGTCAGCCTGACTGAAGGGCTTGACCTTGCGGCGCTCACCGAGCGCATCAAATTGGAAGAATTGGCCAGCTTCCTGCGCCAAGAATTTCAGGACAACGGCATCAAAATACCATTCCGCTATGGCGTTTTTGACAACCGCAAGAAGAGTTTCGTCATCGCCGACGGCCACTATACGATGGAGGACAACCGCTCGAAGCCCACGCTGGAGGGGTACAACAACCTCAACAACAGCGATTACAAGGTCGGCCTCTTCCAACGGGACGTTGAGGTGCCGGGTCTTCTGATGGTGTTTTTCCCAACAAAAAGCAGCTTTCTGTGGAGCTCCGTGCTGAAAAACCTATTTGGCTCCATCCTTTTCACTGGCATTATTTTGTTTTGTTTTTTCTATACAATTTCTGTTGTTTTCAAGCAGAAAAAGGTGTCGGAGATGAAAAACGACTTCATCAACAACATGACCCACGAGTTCAAGACGCCCATCGCTACCATCAGCCTTGCTGCCGACAGCATCGCCAGCCCGATGGTAGTTAGTCAACCCGAAAAAATCCGGCGCTTCATTGACATTATTCGGCAGGAAAACAAGCGCATGAACAACCAAGTGGAGAAGGTGCTCCAAATGGCGCAGATTGACCGCCAGGATTTTGACCTCAAACTCAGCGATGTGAACCTCCACGACGTTATCACGCAGGCAGTCGGCTACATTGGCCTGCAAGTGGAAAAACGGGATGGCACCGTGAGCACCGACCTGCAAGCCACACAGCCCATCGTGCAAGGCGACATGACACATATCTCCAACATTATCAACAACTTATTGGACAATGCCAACAAATATTCACCCGAAAACCCGGAAATTTCGGTAGCAACACGCAATGTGTCGGGCGGTGTGGAAGTTATAGTGACCGACAAGGGCATCGGCCTCAGCAAGGAGGCCAAAAAGCTCATTTTTGAAAAATTCTACCGGGTGCATACCGGCAACCTCCACGACGTAAAGGGCTTTGGCCTTGGCCTCAGCTATGTAAAAGCCATGATGGACGCCCACAAAGGACGGGTGGACGTGAAGAGTGAGCTGGGAAAGGGAAGCAGTTTTGTGCTGTTTTTCCCAGTTAAAGCAGAAGCATAATTTTTACAAAAACAACAATTCAAAAACCCACTTATAAAATGTCAGCTACAACACGTGGAAATATACTCTTGGTTGAGGACGACCAAAACTTCGGGGACGTACTGCGCTCTTACCTCGAAATGAACGACTATGACGTGACCCTCGCCAACGATGGCATCAAAGGCATAGAAAGCTACAACAGGGGCAACTTCGACCTCTGCATCCTCGACGTGATGATGCCCCGCAAGGATGGCTTCACCGTTGCTCGTGAAATCCGGGAGAAAGACCAAAACATTCCCATCATCTTCCTTACTGCAAAGACCCTCAAAGAAGACGTACTGCAAGGCTTCAAAATTGGAGCTGACGATTACATCACCAAGCCGTTCAACTCCGAAGAGTTGCTGTTCCGCATCGGGGCAATCCTCAAGCGCACCAAACCGAAGGAGGAGCCGAAAGAAGAAGCGCGGGAATATTTCATCGGAAAATACCACTTCAACTACCCGCTTCGCATACTCACTTTTGACAAAAACGGCGCAAACGCCCCTCAGTACAAGCTGTCACCGAAGGAAGCGCAACTACTCAAAATGTTCGCCCTCAAAATGAACGACGTGCTGACCCGCAACGAAGCATTGACAAAGATTTGGGGAGAGGACAACTACTTCACCGCCCGCTCGATGGACGTGTTCGTGACCAAGCTGCGCAAGTACCTCGCCGATGACGACAACCTCGAAATCGTCAATATCCATGGCAATGGTTTCCAGCTATTGGAAAAGGACAAGGCGATTTGAGGTGGGAGAGGGGTATAGGGAATTTTACTTCAAAATTTTGCTGACGGTTTGCTGAAAAATGGGGCTGAAAATCACGCCCCGGTGCCCTTCCGGCAAGCTAACCAACCTAAACAGGCTTGGATTTATAGCCTGTAATTTTTCAGAACTATTGAACGGTATCACTTCGTCGAACTCGCCGTGAAACAGCGTGACGGGGTGCTGTACTTTTTGCAAAAACGCTTGGTTCCTGAGCGGGTATTTCAGCAAAAAGTCGGGCAAGAAGGGCGCACGGCTGTTTTTCAAATCCACAACGCTGGTGTAGGGAGCAAGCAACACGAGTTGCTGTGGGTTATTGTGGGCGGCAAGGTAACTGGCCATGCCTGAACCGATGGAATAACCTACCACCACAATCTTGTTTTCAGCATAGTGCTTTTTTAGAAAATCGTAGGCGGCCTGTACGTCACTGAACAACTGCTCCTCGGAGACAATTTCCCCATCACTTTTTCCGAATCCGCGGTAGTCGGGCATGAAGATGTCGTATCCATTGCCTGCCATCGTTTGTGCCTGATGGAAGCAGCGGCGATTGCTGCCTCGGTTGCCGTGCAGGTAGAGGATGACACCCTCCGAAGCTGGCTCTTTCATCCACAGACAGTTGAGCGAAATACCTTCGTCCACAGGCAGTTCGACCTCTTCACCTTCGCTGAAAACATAATCTTCCCCAAGCTTGTCGGGGTGAAAAATGATGCGCTCCTGTGAGAAATATAGCATCCCGCAGACCAGTGCATACAGCACGAACAAGACGATACCAATGCGTTTTATCCACTTCATAAAATTGCGATTGAGAAGAAGGTTGGCTCCAGCCATCGAGGGGCAACACTGGAAATGCCAACGAGTTTGCTCTTGCCTAGAATAGTTTTAGACCGGGAAAAGTTTAGCAATTACAAGGAAAATCGGCGAGTGGACTAGTTCTCCAGCACTGCGATTTGAATACCTTCTGCCTCCAAATTAGCCATCAACGACTTCTTGATGCCCACGCTTGCTGCCGTTGCCCAGGTATCGGCTGCCATACAATTTGGGGCGGTCACCGTCACTACCCGTCGGTTGGTAAGTCCAAATCCAGTGCGGGGGTCAATGATATGCGAGTAGCGTTTTCCATCATGTTCCAAGTAGCGGTAGGTGTCGCCTGATGTGGCGATGGCGGTGTTGGACAGCAGGGCTTTTTTGAAGGTCAACTCACCATTTTCAAACCTATCGGGTAGCTCGATTTCCCAGCTTTGCTGGCCGGGTGGCGACCAACCGACGACAATATCGCCGCCGCCATCCACCAGCGCTGCGTAAATACCGTGACTCCTCAGCACCTGCATCGCTTCGTCCACAGCATAGCCCTTGGCAATACCTCCAAAATCGAGCTTCATTCCCGGCTTTTTCAACCAGATTTTTCTTGCTGGAATATTGAATCCAATGGCCTCGTAACCTACCGTGGCCTTGGCCGCTTTTATTTCCTCCTTTGTGGGCATTTCTTTATGTCGAAAAGCCCGCCGCCACAGCTTTGTGAGCGCCCCGACGGTCACGTCGAATGCCCCATCGGTGCGTTCAGAAATGGCGGTGCAATAATTCAGCATGTCCCACAATTCTTGGCTGACCACGGCATTGCCCTTTTCTGACAGCAGGCTGACCTCACTGGCCTCGTCGTAGTCGCTGAATACTTTTTCAATATCGGCCACCCGCTGGAATGCTTCCTCAATAGCCTTTTTCACCAACAAACTGTCGGAGTGGTAGGCCACGATGCGAAATTCGGTGCCCATGAGTGGCTTGCTGAATGCCATCCGAGTCTCCAAGCTTTGCTTACCATTCAATTTTTCTGCTACCTCTACCAAGTTTGATGCATTGTCCATCAGCAGGTTGCCGTTGTAGGGGAACGGGGTTGGCGTTTTGTAATATGCCTCGAAAATGAGGTGCGTGTGGTTTTTGGAAGGGGAAAGGTCGAACTGGAAGGGCATCCACTCGATGTTGGCCACCAACTCGCTTGTAGCCAATAATTCTTGTTGCTCGCAAGGCCCCTGCCCTGCCCATATTCGCAAGGACACGGGGGAGGCGTAGTTCATAGGTTCGTTGGTCTTTCGGCTCGCAGAAACATAAGTATTGGAGCGGCAAAGGAAGATGCTGAATCTATAGGTTTTTCCGGCTTCGAGCGGCTGCGAGAGTTGCTGCCCGACACGTTCCCAACTGTTGTTGTCCCTGGTCACGAGGCCGAGATAGGTTTCGCCATCGTAGGGTAGCTTTGTCACTTGAAAAGCTCCACCACCCGGTTTTGGATGCACATCGGCAGGCGTCTCGTTGGGGAAGCCGCAGTCGTGCCACCCCGTCAACAAAGTGCTTTTGAAGGTTCCTTCAGCTGGAATTCCCTCAAAAGATGGGTTTTCCAGCAGAATATTGCTGGTTTGCGCAAGCAAGAATTGGCTAAAAAAGAGCGAAATGGACAGTGTACAAAAGAGGCGCATTTCAACGTGTTTGTTTTGCAAAAAATAACCCTGTTGGCGCACTTGCGCCAACAGGGTTTTCCTTATCAAATAACCTTCGTCTTGCCAGGCACAGCACAAGGATACATGCCATCAGCGCCGGGCAGCACGGGCGGCTGTGCATTCCAATCAAACTTCTGTGGCATCAGGCTGAGGTTGGAGGCAATGGCGTCCTTCCACTCGACGACCTGGCCAGAGTAAGTGGCCATGCGGCCAAGGATGGAGGTCATCGTAGCTTTGGCACCGTTCTCGGCATCGGCGTAGCGGTACTCGCCCTTTGCGATGGCCTCGAAAAGCTCATCGTGCTCAACTTGGTACGGGTTCGGTTCGTTGCGGCTGTCGTGCTTGAACAACTCATGGCCGCTGCGCGTGAGCAACACGCCTGGCTGTGGCGCCGAGCCGTTGGTGCCTTGAAACACCTCTGTGACCCGGCTCAGTGTGCCTGGTTGGTGACGGCACTGGCTGAACATGCGACTGCCGTCTTCATACTCAAACTCCACGAAGTGGTGGTCAAAAATCTCCCCGAAATCCTTACCAACCCGCACTTGCCTTCCACCCATGCCTTGCGCCCGCACGGGGTAGGCGTTTTTCACCCAGTTGCCCACATCAAGGTTGTGGATGTGCTGCTCCGTGATGTGGTCTCCGCAAAGCCAGTTGAAATAGTACCAGTTTCGCATTTGGTACTCCATTTCGGTCACTTGGCGGCCCGCTTTTTTGGCGCAAGTTTCCCGGTCATTTACCCAAACACCATCGTTGTTCCAGTAAACATGCGAGGTAACAATCTCGCCAATGGCACCCGCTTGAATCATGTCCACCCAGCGGCGGTAAACGGTTTGGTAGTGGCGTTGCAGCCCAACAACTACGTTCAATTTTTTCTGCTTCGCAATTTCGGCGGCCTCCAGGACACGGCGCACGCCAGGTGCGTCAACGGCCACTGGTTTTTCCATGAACACGTGCTTGCCCAACCTCACGCACTCCTCGAAGTGCATGGGGCGGAAGCCCGGCGGTGTGGTCAATATCACTACATCGGCCAGTGGAATTGCTTTTTTATAGGCGTCAAACCCTACGAACTTGTGTTCCTCCGGTACTTGGACACGAGCCTTCACGCTGCCTTCTGCACCCGACCAATCTGAAATATCATCGGCAGTTAGCACTTTGTACGCATCATCGAGCCTATCACGAAAGGCATCAGCCATGGCCACTATCCGCACGTTTTGTTTGGTCATAAGCGCCTGTACAGCGGCACCCGTACCACGGCCACCGCAGCCCACAAGTGCCACCTTGATGGTATCATCGCCGTCAATATGAGCCTTGGCAGACAAGAAAGAAGGCAGCAGCAGCACCCCTCCTGCAGCCAATGCGGAAGTTTTCACAAATTCCCTGCGTCCGGGCTTTGTCAGTTTAAAATGTTTTGATTTCGACATGATAGATATTGTTGTGTTTTAAGTCGTATTTTCGAACCAATGTTCGGGAATCATTCCCGCAATACCAAACCACCTAGGCATAAAAATCAAACGGGCGACTTTTTGGTAAAGTCGCCCGTTCGATTTCGATACTCATGTGCGTCAAATGATGCCGTGCCCATTGGATTCGTCGGGCTTGGGCTTGGGTACGACCGGAGCCTTCTTCTGTGGTTTCGGTGCAGTTTTTTCTTTAGGCTTGAGCAGGTTGGTTTTTGCGTTTTTCAATGGCGCAGCGATTTTTCCAACCTTGCTTTTCGAAGCTGTTGGATTGGCAATGGCCGCAGGCGATGCAGCAACCACTTTTAGCGTTTGTGGTACTACTGATTGCGGCTTGACAGCTAGCTTTGTGGCAGGCATCTCTCCTGGCACTGGCAGGTTGTCCCGCTCGAAAACTTCTTCTGCTACTTCACGCGCAGCGTTGATGGAGACCGTTACAGGCGCTGGAGCCACCTCGATTCTTTCTTCTTTTGGCAAAAAATGATGGAACTCGTTGGGGAACCAAATCGCCAGCTCCTGCCCCTTTTTCAGTTGGTAAGAGGTCAATTTGTTCCAAACTTTCAAGTTGTACGGTGCAACATTGAAGACCTCCGCCAGTTCGAAAATCTTGTCGCCTTCTGCCACTACATACACCGAGCGGAAATAAAGTTCCTCCGGTTTATAGCTGGCAGTATCTACCAATGTTGGTAACTGCGGCATTTCCTTTTTGCGGGCATTGTCGGGACGGCGAGCCTCAAGGTACTCGGCCAAGGCAGGATATACCCGACGAGGCACGATTACGTCGTAACCTTCTAGGTTTTCTGGCACAAAGCCTTTCTTGTATGCTGGATTTAATTCGCCAACAATCTCCATTGGCAGACCAGTAACGGCTGCTATTGTTGTAAAATCAAGCTTTTCATAGACTTTGATTGCATCTGTCACCTGCATGTCCAAGCTTGGGTAATCCGGCTCGACACCGTGTGCATGGTAGAAGTTTCCAACGTAAACGGCACCCAAGAAAGCAGGCACGAAGTTCCTCGTTTCCCGTGGGAGAAATTTGGAGATGCTCCAGTAGTTGTTGCTCCGGGCCCTTTTGATGGCGTTGTTGATGGTGCCAGGGCCGCAGTTGTAAGATGCCAAAGCCAGTTCCCAAGAGCCAAAGCGCTCGAACTGCTTGGCAAGGTAGTACATGGCAGCTTCTGTGGAGTTGTGGGCACAGTAGCGCTCGTCCACGTTTTTGTTAATGGTTAGGCAGTAGTTTTTGCCTGTTTCGGACATGAACTGCCAAAGCCCCTTGGCGCCTGCTGGCGAGGACGCATTTGGTATCAGCGCAGATTCCACAATCGACAGGTACTTCAGGTCCTGTGGTAGGTTGTGCTCTGCCAAGTATTTTTCGTAGATGGGGAAATAAACGGCGGCACGGGCCATTACCCGCTTTGCCTGAGAGCCATTGTAGGCCAAGTATTTTTTGATGTAGCTCTCCACTTCGGAGGTGTACTTTGGGGTTATCATGCATTCCATCGCTTCGAAGCGTGGTCGAATCTCGTCGGAATTGAAAACGGTATTTGAGTAGGTTAAGGATGCGAACAGAGAAACGAATAATAGTGATGCCAGTACTCGGCGTAAACTTGCAGGTTCCATAAATTGGTCTGATTTGTTAACAATACCCGTTGCGCAACAGTAAAATTTTAGGCGTTTATTTTTAGACCGGCGCAAGTACGGGGTGCTTATGTAGCTTCCTTCAAAGTCGTTTAGCGATATGTTCTTTCGCTCGTGGGCAAGTCAATTTGTCAATAGTGAATTCAGTGTGAGGGCGCAAAAATAGCCAAAGATTTTGTACCGCCAAGCCCCTCGCATCATAAGTTTTCCACACTCGTTTCGGGCGAGCCTGTTTCTGAGCAAAAAAAGAGCGGGTTTTTATCCAAAAACAAAATAATAAATCCTGTTTCAATTGCTTTTCAATCCAGCGGTAAATTCCAATAGCTCTACCTCCCGAAACTTGCCTGCCATGAGCTGCACACCGACCGGCAACCCGCATGGATGCTGGCCTATCGGCAATGCAATGGCTGGCATACCTACCATGTTCGCTTGCACCGTAAAGATGTCGGCGAGGTACATCGCCACGGGGTCGTCGGCCATCTCGCCGATGTTCCAGGCGGGGGTCGGCGAGGCGGGCATCAAAATGAAGTTAAAATTTTCTAAAATTTCTTCCGTGCGCTCCAAAATCAGCCTGCGAACCTGCTGCGCCTTGGCATAATAGGCATCGTAGTACCCCGCACTGAGCACGAAAGTACCGAGCATAATTCGGCGCTTTACCTCCGTTCCAAAACCTTCCGTCCTCGACTTCTTGTACAACTCGTGGATGTCCTTCGCCCCTTCCGTGCGGTGGCCAAATCGGATGCCATCGTAGCGGCTGAGGTTGCTGCTTG
>CAYTZS010000118.1:0-17106 GCA_964442355.1 uncultured Saprospiraceae bacterium
TACCTCGTTGTCAGGAGCAGTATTTTGGGCGGATTGAACGAAGGTGTGGTGCTGACTGAGCTTGACAACTCGCTGCTGGCAGCCAATGGATTTGGTGAGCGCTCAGCCTCAAACCTGCTGGTTTTGGGCAAATACTTGCTTATGACACTGTTCCCGCACCCCCTCATCAGTGACTACTCCTACAAAACACTACCCATCGTGGGCTGGGGCGATTGGCGGGTGTACGCTTCGCTTCTCGCCAATTTGGGCTTGCTGGCAATGCTGGTGCATGGTTATTTCAAAAAAACACTGTACAGTTTTGGTGCTCTGCATTATTTCATCACCGTTTCGATGTTTACGAGCCTCGTGGTCACCAACGTGAGCGCTTACAACGACCGATTCCTGTTCACACCAGTGCTTGGCATTTGCCTGATTTTGGCTTGGCTAATTTCTTTGTTGGTGAAAAAAAACGAGGAAGCCACAAAACCCACGGCGGCCAATTTTTTCAAAAACAACTTTGTAGTGGTTGCCATTGTGGCACTTTTGGGAGCTGTTTCTATTTTAAAAATTGAGAGCCATCTGCCCTACTGGAAAGACCGTTTCGTATTATTTGAGCACGACGCTCAGTTAGCACCCAACAACGCACGGATGCGAAAAAACCACGGTGGCTCACTCGCAAGATTAGCAGTCAATGCCCAAGAAAATGACCCCAATGCTGCACGGCAATATGCTACCAAAGCCATCAAAGAGTTGGATGCAGCGCTTTCGATTTACAACAATATCCCAACTGGCCATATCCACAAGGGCAACATGTACATCATACTCGGCGAGTACGAGAAGGCAGAGGAAGCCCTGAAAATTGCACTAGAATTGGACAAGGGCAACTACTACGCCCTGACCAGCTTGGGAAATGTTTACCTACGAATGTTCAAGTACCAGGATTGTGTACAAACAATGGAAAAGATTGGCAAAAAATACCGCTCGTCCAACGATTCCTACATCTTATCCCTCTGCTACGACCGTCTTGGAAATATGGAAAAAGCAAAAGAAAATCGGCAACTTTCTGGCAAGCCCAACCCCAGTAATTAATTGACTATCAAATTGTTGCGATAAAACAGCGATGGCCCAGTGCAAACTGGGCCATCGCTGTTTTGTTCCTCAATACCCGTATTTGAGTGCTTGTTGCGAGGACTTGAGCGGGTTCCAAGGATCTTTGTACGACGATTTGAAAACATACTCCCGCACGTAGGCGAGCGTGTTGCAGGCACGCAAGAACCAACCTGTGTACAAAACCATCAACGGCACATAAGGCCAAAGTTTGAGTTCCTCTTTTCTTCGCTCACTGAAAAAGTAGATGGTAATCATTTGAATGTAGCCAGTTATTACGTACAAAATCATGTTGAAAGGCAAAATCAACTCAAGGAATCGAGCATAGTGGATGGCCACATCGAAGAAGTACACAATCCATTTAATATCGAGAAACAGGTTGTAAAACAGGTTTTCGACGAAGCTCAAAAAGTTAATCCACTTGAAACCCTGGTGCGGCATGAGCACGTCCTTATGTTTCCTTACCCTAAAGCGCACGATTGAGCGGCTCCAGCGAGATCGTTGTTTCCAGAGTGCTTGGAAAGTTTTTGGTCCTGTAGTCAGGCAGACAGCTTTTGGTTCAAAGTAGATGCGGTAACCCGATTTTCGGAGCTTCACCGTGATATCACCGTCGAGGCCAGGGCCGATGTCCCAACCGCCCACTTGCTGGAGTGCATCCATCTTGAAAGCTCCAAATGCGCCAGATATGATCCGATAAATGCCGAGGTAGGAAGTTACGATTCGGCCAGTCGATATGGTCTTCAAATACTCGATGGCCTGCAACTTGGCTGCTATGGTGTCGGCCTCCCTGATTTTAACATTGCCACCCACCCCCGCAATTTTATCGTCCAAATAAAATGGAATCAAAATGTTTTCGACTGCGTGGAAATCAAAGGAACAGTCTGCATCCATATGCAGTACGTACTTGCCCTTGCAATAGCGCAAGGCCAAGTTTGCACCAGATGCCTTGCCACCACGGGCATCGTTGCGTAGGAACAAGTTAATCATTCCAGCCTTTTCCAAGCTCCTGCCGATGATGGGCGTCTTGTCGTCGGAGCCATCGTCCACGATGATGATTTCAACGTTGCGGTAGGTCTGCTCATTCAGGGATTTTACCAACTTGTAGATGTGCTTGCCCTCGTTTTTTCCGGGGGCGATGATGGAAACGAACGGCATTTCGTTCCAAAGCGCTTGCCGAGCAGCCTCCCATCGCTGTTGTCTTTTCTTGTCGGTGAGCTTGTAGTGAATGAGGATGAACCCGTCAATCAGGGTGTACCGAATCAGCTCAAAGGTGAGGAAATACCAGAAAACCCTGGAAATCTTCCAGAATCCAACGGAGTACCAATAGCCGAAAAATTCGTCAACACCATTCATGGAGTGCGTTGTCTAAGCTGTGCCCAAATGAAGTGGGTCAACCGAAGTGATTGCTTGCGGTTGACCCTTGTTTTTACCTTAAACCTTTATTCATTTTGCAATCGGAAGGATAGAAATGTAGCTCGTCTATTTGTTTGAATAGCTTATTTTATTTAAGCAGTGGCTCCATGTCCACTTGCACATTGGCATTTTTGTCACTAAGGTTGGAGGCTATGAGCTTGTTCAAGTTGAATGTAAGCACCTCCTTGATGTTGTCGGCCAGCTTTTCCTCTGTTTCCGACAGCATGAAATAATAGGTTCTTGCCCCTTTCGAGCTGACGGCATCTGCTGGCTTGAGATAGCTTTTGATGATTTTACAAACTTCCGAGGATAGCTTGGCTTGCATTTCCGCTGGGAAGTTCTGAATGGGCAATCCGTCAATTTTCACTTGTCCAACCATCGCCGTTGATTTTTCTTGCGATTTCTGCCGCATCATTTCCTGACGGACAAGGATTTTGAAAACATCAAATTCAAACACGCCTGGCTCTGTCAATCCAGGTTTTTTGGAGGCAGTGCTTGAAGAAATCTGCTCGCCATTTTGGAGTGCTGACTTGGCTTTTGCGGTCAGCTCGTAGTTGTTGATGACGGTTTCTTTCAATTTTTCCAGCGAAACTTCTGCTTCACATTCAATGCAAAGCGCCCGGAACTCAGGCTGCTGGAAGGTGTGGTGGCACGCATGGCAATTGAAAATCGCAGAAGGCTTGTCGTAGTCGTTGCCGATGTGGCGCAGCGACTTATCACATTTCGGGCAATGAAGCCCGTCGTTTCCTTTTTTCTGAAAATCACTGATAGGTGCAATGTGCGCACAAGAAAAATGGTGCACCAAATCCTCCTCAAGGATGTCCACGCTGTGGCATTTGGGGCAACAGGCCCGCAGGTTGTGGTGGGCGCTGTCGCACTCGGGACAGAGATGGAGCTTATCTACCACCTTTGTATTGAACCAGCCCTGTTTTTCACCAAGTTTGAGCACAGAAAGCGCTTTTTGTTCACCATTTTCCTCAAAAAAACTGGTCAAAAACGGGAAGCGATAGTGCAGCTTGGCGTAGCGGTCAGGAGCTGGTGCCAAAGATTTCTGCCGGGTGTACAAGTATTGCGAAAGCTTAATCAACAATTCTCCATCCAAGTGCTGGTGGCTGGTTGTCTGGGCCGGCAATTTATTGGAAAGCCGAAAAATTTCCCTGGTTTTATCAGCTGCGTCGTCAAGGTTGTCGGGGTCGGCAACGCCATCGCTTTCCGACAGCAAAAGTTTGTTTTTCTCAAAAGTCGGATGAATAAACAGCGGCTTTAGATAATCGTCTGCATTGCTCAACTGCCGCACTTCTCGCACAATTTCCAACGCATCAGCATTGGAGTCAGCTTGAATTATCAAGGCATCCACGTTTTGGACGAAAGACAAATGAGCTTGTCTTTTGTGGCGAACTACGCCAAAGGACAACCCATCTTGCTGGAAAATCCTGTCTAAACTAAGTGCTTTAGCAGCCTGATTAAACATAGTTTGCGTGAGTGTACCTAAAATTATTGAAGCAGGGGAAGGATGCAAAGGGAGGATATAACAAAACTGTTACTGCATTATTTATGCCAAAACAAATTGGCAAGTTTCAAAATCTACTTTTTACAACCTGTACGCTCATCTTGTAGTATCCATTCCAAGCAAGGCCCTCGACTAGGTTTTTAGGAACAACATCAGCCACAATGCTTCGGCTTACTGGCTCGTATTTTTTCTGGAATTCTGGTGGGAGTGGGTAAGTCGAAATGTAAAAATTCTGAATCACCCCCTCGCTCTCGGTACCATCCTCGAAATAGATGGTCACCTCATCTCCGATATTGATGTCATCGGCATACTCCAACGGGAAATATGATTTCACTTTGATGACTCCCGATCGGTGAATGGTCATAACGGACTCACCTTTGTAGCAAACCTCATTTTCTTCTTTTTCGATTTGTCCAATCAGTCCAGTAATCGGCGTGGTGTAGGCCAACACAAGTTTACTGAAGGAAGCCTTTGCGTCAATTTCGTTCCGAATCCTAATTTGCTCGTCCAAAACTGCCGCTTGTTCCTGCGCGTTCAAGTTTGCCCGATATTGGTTTAGTACACCGATTTCACTGTTGACGGAGGCCAAATCGTTTTCCAACTCCTGGATTTTGGCTTTCAGGGGGTCAATTTTGTTTGATTGTTCAGTACCCAAATAAACCCGTTGTTTGAGTGCCTCCATTTCTTCTTTTTTGAGGGAAATGAGGGTGCGAAGCCCGGCAGCATCGCTTTTTCGGGTCTCAATTTGGCGAGTCACCGTCATTCTTTCCCTTAGAAACCAATTCTCGTTGCCGTTACTTTTGTTAAATGTAGCTACATTGGTCAAGTCCTCGTTCGTCTCCAACACATATTGGAAAAGGGTGTCGCCTGCGGTTACTTGGTCGCCTTCGTCCACTTTCATGTTTTTGATGCGGATGTCGTCGGTAAAATTCACGGAGATTTTTTCCAAAATCACCTGGCCATTTACACTAATCAGCGCCAAGCTTTTGTACAAACGGCGAACGCCATAAAAAGCGAGGAGACTCAACAATATGATAAAAAACAGCCTGTCCCAATTGAAGGGTTTCTTCATTTTGGGTTCATCCACCGTTTTCAAGATGGACGTCTGAGGTCGGTATCCGGGAAAGTTCTTTAAACCCATGACCTCCTTTATTCAGAGAATAGCTTGGTGTCCATCGCTACAAATCCTTTAAAATTGTTAAAAATGATGTCGTCAACTGGATACTTTTTGACGGTTTGGTTGATAAAAGCCTCCATTTTCAGGCGATTCTCGAATTTGTTCACATCCAGTGAGATGCAAATCGGCACCCGCTCAAAAGGCAAAAGCTCCGTGGGAAGATTTTTCAGCAGCTCCAAATCAGCTTCCTGCTGCATCCTGACGATCACCTTCTCGACCCAAATTCCCAAACCGTTCAAATGGTCTAACTTGAAGCTAGCAGGAACGCTTAAAAAAATAGGCATGCTTGGCTCCAGTCTGTCCACTTCCACCATAAAATCGGTGATTTGCCTCGTCAATTCTGCGGTTCGGATTTCACCCAGGCCCTCCAATTCCGCTTCGTGCAAGTAAAGCACGAAACCGGAAAGGCCATTTTTTTTCAATTTCGAAATCAGGTCTGAGGCTGCTTTTTCTGGATATTTCATGGAAGCCCGCCACAAGACCGACTGGATGAAATGCACTTCAGAACCTTTCGGGAGGTTCACTTGCGGTTCCGGCTCGTTCAAGTCATAAACAACTGGCTCGTCGAGAATGGCATATTGGAAATCATTGAACCTCAAGTAGTTGTCAATGAAATTGCGGTCGTAGCTGTTGAAGTCGTCCTTGTTGATGAAGATGGTGCGGCTGCCTGCCAACTTCGCAAAATATTGGTTGAGGGAAACCGGATAGAGGTAGGGCCGCAGCGATTTCAGTGGCGTTCGGGCGTAAATCCGCATCAAAATCAAATAGAGCTGCTGCTTTAGGTCGAGCATTTCCACCCGGATTTCATTCAAGTTGTCGTAATGGCGCAACATGGCGAAGGGCTGGTAGTACTCCGTAAATCGAGTACGGTTCAACAACTCAATCCTCAGTTTTTCCTCATAGAGCAGATTTTTGTACAAAAACTCAACGTAGGTTTTCAGTTTGTAGTGGTACTCGTAGGAGAAGTTGATGATTTCCGTGGCAGCATTCAATTGCTCGTACTGCTTGAATTTCTCGGCGTAATTGCGCTCAGCGGAGTTGAGTTCTTGGTTGATTTTATTGTCCAGCAGCAATTCAACTGGCACCGTAGCCACCATCCCTACCGAGGGGAAAAACCGGTCATTTCTTTCTTCGAAAGACAAGGCCAAGTTTTGGTTGAACTGCAATCGAAGGGATATGTCATTGACCCAGCTATCTTTCAATTCCTGGTTGGCAGCCTCAAGGGCCAGCACTCGTTGGGTTCGAGCGTCAAACAAGGTGTCGTTCAACAACCGGTGCACATCAATGTCCACAATTGGGAGCTTCGTTACGTCAATCTTGGCTGGTAGGTCGTGCAAATCAAGCGCAGACTCCAGAGCAGCGTTGTATTCCTGGTAATTTTTGTAAAGCACTTGCGCCTGTTCCAACTTGCTCTTCACATCAAGTACTTCTTCGTACAAAATATCACGTAGGTAATAAGTAGTGTACAACAGGTCAAGCTGTTTGGTCAGCATGGAGATGCGCTCTGTTAGAATTTTAATTTTTTCCTTGTTGAAAAAATAGATGAGCACATTTTGGCGATAAAACGAACGCTCCTGGTTGCGCTTACTGTCAAATTCGAGCCATTCCATCTCCTTCTGGTTGGACAGGCGCTTAGCTTGATTTTGGTGTGCAAAAAAACCATCTTTCGTTAAATCCACATCAATTCCGATTCGAAACCGGGTAGGGTAAACCTGCTCATCAATCTCGTCTTGGACGAGGTTAAGGTCGCTAAAATTATGGCTGACCTGCGACCTTAGCGACAACCCCCAGTCACGCTCAATTTGCTGTATGCGCAAGTCGTTGATGGCATCCCGGTTAGTTCGCTCCAGTGATTCGTCTCGCAGGTTCAACACGGCATCCAGCACGTAGAAGTTGTAGGCAGCTGGCGGTTGGTAGGTAATGCTGGACAGGCTTGCGGAAACCATCGGTTCAACGGCTTCTTTGATGGACTCAAACAAGGAATCTCGCAAGGTGGATTGACCTGCTATTGGATGGGCAAGGCCGGTAAAAGACAGAAACCCTAACACCCACAAGGCACGCTTGCAAATGATTACTGCCTCGGTTTTGCCCCAAATGAGGAAACTCAGGCACTCGTTCTCCGTACAAAACCTTTGGGAATCTGATTTAGCCATCAAAAATAGTGTTACCAGGCCGAAATGGCCCTTATGGCGAGTGGTGTGATAGTTTTCGGGGACAACATTGCATTTTTTATGCCAAAGAAACGCTGTCAAAGACCAGTATAGATTTCAGAAATAACTGAAAATCAATTGTTTACAAACAAATAAACGCCCTATCTTACAAAAACTACTTGAGTGCTTCGAGCCCCTTATTTTCAATGGACACTTTTGATATTGCCATTTGGATACCAATTGGGCATCCATTCAACGCCTTACACATCCAGAAAGAACATATCACAATACAATCCCGATTTTTTACTCAGTAAAAGATTAGAAATAACTATCCTTTTAAAAAAAGATGGGTCAAAACGAGGCTCAATTGATTGACTTGACTATTTTTGCGTTAAACTTGCAGATTATTTGAGCAAATAATCTACTCATTATTCCCCCCATGCTTGAGACACTCATCTCTTCAAAGACTCGTATAAAGCTGTTGCTCAAGTTTTTCTTGAACAGCAATACCACTGCGTACCTGCGCAGCTTGGAGACTGAGTTTGGGGAATCCACCAACGCCATTCGACTTGAACTGAACCGCCTCGAAGAAGCGGGCATGTTGGCCTCTTTCACCGATGGCAACAAAAAAATGTTCCGGGCAAACATCGGGCATCCTCTCTTCAAGGAAATCCACAATATTTTGCTGAAAACCATCGGGCTTGACCAAGTCGTGCTAAACGTCATTGAACGATTGGGCGACCTCGAGCAGGTATTTCTCGTTGGGGAGTTTGCAAAAGGGAACGACAGCCCCATCATCGACCTGATTTTCATCGGTACCATTGACAAAAACTACCTGGTCAATGTGGTCGAGCGAGTAGAAGGCTTGATAAAGCGCAAAATCAGGTATTTGATTTACGAGCGTGACGAGTTCGAATTAATCAGTTTGAAACTCAATCCGAGTTTCGAGTCAGAGTCACTGCTGCTGTGGTCAAACAGTTATTGATACTTCGTTGAACCATTCAAATATTTTCAGAGCACTCAATATTTAAGCACAACATGTACAACGAACTGGTAAAAAAGGAGAAAAAAATTGCAATAATCGGCCTTGGGTATGTAGGACTGCCCCTGGCACTGGCTTTTGCCAAAAAATTCAGCGTTATCGGCTTCGACATCAACGAAGCTCGGGTAGAGATGATGCGAAACGGCGTTGACCCCTCTAAAGAACTCGAATCGGAAGCCTTTAAAAACAAGGACATCTTTTTTACCTCAAAACTCGAAGACTTGCATGGCGCCCATTTTTTTGTGGTTGCCGTGCCTACGCCTGTTGACCGCTCCAATGTTCCAGACCTCAAACCAGTGCTAAGCGCCTCGAAGACAGTAGGTCAGGTCTTAAAAGCTGGTGATTATGTGGTTTACGAGTCCACGGTTTACCCCGGTTGTACAGAAGAAGATTGTGTGCCCATTTTGCAAGAGCTCTCTGGACTGAAAGCAGGCACTGATTTCAAGCTCGGCTACTCTCCGGAGCGCATCAACCCAGGTGACAAGGAGCATACAGTTGAAAAAATCCTGAAAATCGTTTCTGGCAACGACGAAGAGGCACTCGAAGAAATCGCAAAAGTGTACAGTGCCGTCATCCAAGCTGGGGTGTACAAAGCTTCTTCCATCAAAGTGGCCGAGGCAGCCAAAGTGATTGAAAATACACAGCGGGACATTAACATCTCGCTGATGAACGAACTTTCCATCATTTTCGACATGATGGGCATTGATACCAAAGCAGTGCTTGAAGCGGCTGGCACCAAATGGAACTTCTTAAAGTTCGTGCCAGGCTTGGTCGGTGGCCATTGCATCGGCGTAGACCCCTACTACCTCGTTCACAAAGCAAGGCAGTTGGGCTACGAGCCACAGGTGATACTCAGCGGACGCCGCATCAACGACGGTATGCCAGGCTTCATCGCCAAGAGATTGGTGCAAAAGCTCATGAAACTGCGCAAAAACCCCACCGAGGCGAAAGTCTTGGTGAAGGGTGTGACTTTCAAGGAAAACGTTTCAGACATCCGCAACTCGAAGGTGGCCGATTTGGTGAAGGAACTGATGCAGTACTCCATCAATGTCCACATGGTTGACCCCCACGCTTCGCCCAATGAATTTGCGCACGAGTACGGCTTGACGCTCATGGACAAACCATCAAACGATTACGATGCCGTGATTTTGGCGGTCAATCATGACGAATACAAACAGCTGGACAATGCCTATTTCAAATCCTTGATGAAAGAAAACCCAATTTTGATGGACCTCAAGGCCGTGTTGAATCCCGCTGCAGTGGAACAGGATGGTATCATCTATTGGAGACTTTGACAAGTTATGGCGGCCTCCAAGCAACCTAAAATACAAGAAGCAATCAACCACTTGCATGAATCAGAGGCCAGGTGGTTCGCAGTGTACACCCGTTTCAAAAGTGAAAAGGTCGTACATCGATTGCTGAGCAGCAAAAACATAGAGGTGTACCTGCCGTTGCAAAAAGTGACTAGGCGATACACCCGCAAAATCAAGCACCACGAAATACCACTCATCAGCTGTTACATCTTCGTCAAAATCACCAAAGACGAGTACGTGCCAGTGCTGGAAACGGAAAATGTGGTGCGGTTTATCAAGACTGCCAAAAACCTGTATTCCATACCCGACCAAGAGATTGACATCATCAGGCGGGTTGCAGGCGAAGGCGAAGACGTGGTTGCCGAGCCGGGCCGCTTTCAAGAAGGCGACATGGTGGAGATAATCGGTGGCAAATTGACGGGCCTACGAGGCCGGTTGGTTGAAAAACAGGGCAAAAAGCAAATGGTCGTTGAGCTGGAGAGCATCGGCTTTTCTTTGAGGATGAGCGTAGATGTGGCGCTTTTGCACCATATACCAAAGTAGCAGGAGGCTATTGGCTGTTGTGGTTGGCGAAAAGCCAATAGCCAACGGCTAAAATCCAACAGCTTTATAATATTCAATGTTTGCGAAAGAAGGTACGCCCGAAAGGCCGTGCCCAAGTTGGGTTTGTTTTCTTCTGATAGGGGCCATTGCGACCTATGAGCGGCGAAGCCATGGAATTAATGGTGAACGGTGAATGTTAAACGGTGAATCAAGTCAACATCCATCCGGTTTTTGAGCAACTGATTTCCCGCACCGAGAGGGAGTCTTTCCTCCACCAAAAAAGCAAGGTAATCTGGATGACAGGGTTGTCAGGTTCTGGGAAAAGCACCATTGCCATTCAATTGGAACGGATGCTAATCCAAAATGGCTTTTTTGCCCAAGTGTTGGATGGGGACAATATTCGGTCCGGCATCAACAACAACCTTGGGTTCAGCATGGAAGACCGCCTCGAAAACATCCGTCGCATCGCCGAGGTGGCAAAACTCTACCTCAACAGCGGCATCATCACCATTTGCACCTTCATCAGCCCAACGATTGAGATTCGGAAGTTTGCCGAAAACATCGTTGGAAGCGAAGATTTTTTGGAAATCTATGTGGATGCGCCCCTTGAAGTTTGTGAATCAAGGGATGTCAAGGGACTTTACAAAAAGGCTAGAAACGGCGAAATCAAGGACTTTACAGGCATAGACTCTCCTTATGAACCGCCATTGTCCCCTGCCTTGACCTTGAATACTGGAATAGATACGCTGCCAGATACCGTCAAAAAAGCATTTGATTTCCTCTTGCCATTAATCAAGCGATGAATTACAGGTTACACCATTTAAAAGAACTGGAAGCTGAGTCCATCTTCATCCTTCGTGAAGTTGCTGCCCAGTTCCAAAATCCAGTGCTGTTGTTCTCTGGCGGCAAGGATTCGATTATTGTGTCCTACTTGGCCAAAAAGGCATTTTATCCAGCCAAGATGCCCTTTACGCTGTTGCACATAGATACTGGTCATAATTTCCCGGAAGCCATCGAATACCGTGATTTTTGGGTGAAAGAACTGGGGTGTCGCCTGTTGGTCGGCTCCGTTCAAGATGCCATTGACCAGGGAAAAGTCGTAGAGGAAAAAGGCTACAATGCCAGCCGCAATTTCTTACAAACCACGGTGTTGCTGGAATCTTTGGAAAACGGGAAGTTCGATGCCGCCATCGGTGGAGCCCGTCGGGATGAAGAAAAGGCCCGGGCAAAAGAGCGCTTCTTCAGTCACCGCGATGAATTTGGCCAGTGGGACCCCAAAAATCAGCGGCCAGAACTTTGGAACCTATTCAATGCCCGCAAGCACCATGGCGAGCATTTCCGGGTATTCCCCATCAGCAATTGGACAGAACTCGATGTTTGGCAATACTTGGCGCAAGAAAAAGTGCCCCTGCCAAGCCTTTATTTTTCGCACAAAAGAATGGTGTTCGAGCGTGATGGCATCTTATTGGCCGACTCGGATTACATACCAAAGAAACCCCATGAAGTCCCTGTTGAAATGACGGTACGGTGTAGGACCATTGGCGATGTTACTTGTACGGGCGTGTGGGAGTCAACGGCTACGACCATTGATGAAATCATCGAAGAGGTTGCTACCAGCCGAAAAACGGAACGTGGCGGTCGAGCTGACGACAAACGCTCTGATACAGCCATAGAAGACCGAAAGAAGGATGGGTATTTTTGAAATATTAGCTATTAGCTGTTGGCTGTTGGCCTTTACCGCCGTCAGCCAACAGCCAACAGCCAAAAACTAACTGCCAATTTGAATTCTGAACTCCTAAGATTCTCTACCGCAGGTTCCGTTGATGACGGGAAAAGCACACTGATTGGCCGCTTGTTATATGACAGCAAGTCCATTTTTGAAGACCAGTACGAGGCCGTAAAATCAGCGTCTGAGCGTAGGGGTGAAGAAGAGGTCAATTTGGCCCTGCTCACCGATGGCCTAAAAGCAGAACGGGAACAAGGCATTACCATTGATGTGGCATACCGCTACTTTTCCACTCCAAGGCGCAAGTTCATCATTGCTGATACACCGGGCCATATCCAGTACACCCGAAACATGGTTACTGGCGCCTCTACCGCCAATGTTGCCTTGATCTTGGTGGATGCCCGGCACGGCATCGTAGAACAAACTCGGCGTCATTCAATCATCTCCTCGCTGTTGCAGATACCGCACTTGGTTATTTGCGTAAACAAAATGGACTTGGTGGATTACAAGCAAGCGGCGTTTGAAAAAATCAAGGAAGAATTTGAGGCATTTGCCGCCAAATTGGATGTGCACGATGTGACGTTCATCCCCATTTCTGCACTTAGGGGCGACAATATCGTTGACCGCTCAAAATCAATGGATTGGTACGGTGGCACTACCCTACTCTACTACTTGGAGAACGTGCACATCGGCAGCGACCACAACTTGATTGATACACGCTTCCCTGTACAATATGTCATTCGACCTTACAACGACGACTACCATGATTACCGAGGCTATGCGGGCCGTGTCGCAGGGGGCATCCTCCGAAAAGGCGACAAAGTAATGGTGCTCCCGTCCGGGTTTACCTCTACCATTGAAAAGATTGACACTGCCGATGGGGAGCTGGAAGAAGCCTTCCCGCCCATGTCGGTGACCGTCTTGCTAGCCGACGATATTGACATCAGCCGGGGAGATATGATTGTGCGAGAAAACAATCAACCGGACACGAAGCAAGATATAGACATCCGTATATGTTGGTTCAATGAAAGACCGCTTCAGTTGAGGGGCAAGTATGAAATCAGGCATACCACGCAGACCGCCCGGTGCATTGTCCAGGAAATCCAATATAAAATGGATGTGAATACCCTGCACCGAAACTTGGAAGACAAGGAAGTAAGAATGAATGACATCGCCCGTATTACCGTGCGGACGACCAAGCCATTGTTCGTTGATGCTTACAGTAAAAACCGTATCACGGGCAGCGTTATTTTGGTGGATGAAGGGACCAATGAGACGGTAGCAGCGGGAATGATTATTTAGGGTTGTTGGCTATTAGCCATTAGTGATTGGCTGTTGGCTTTTAGCTGCGCCATGACAAAAGTGGGGTAAACAGCCAACAACCAATAACCAACGACTAACAACCAACGACCTACTTCTGATGTCCAATAGCCAACAGCCAATAGCCAACAGCAGCCTAACCATCCAAATGGTAGACCTAAAAAGTCAATACCACAAGATAAAGGAGGAAATAGACGCTGCGGTACTGGATTGCATCGAATCCACACAGTTCATCAATGGCCCGCAGGTACATGCTTTTCAAAGAGAATTGGAAGCATATTTAGGGGTGAAGCACGTCATCCCTTGTGCGAATGGGACAGATGCACTGCAAATAGCCTTGATGGCATTGGGGTTGAAACCGGGCGACGAAGTCATTGTGCCATCGTTCACGTATGTCGCTACGGCCGAGGTGATTGGACTGCTCCAGCTGACACCTGTGATGGTGGACGTGGACCCTGCGACCTTCAACGTCACTGCTGAAATCATCGAAAAAGCCATCACACCCAAAACGAAAGCCATAGTGCCCGTGCACCTTTTCGGACAATGCGCCGATATGGAACCCATTATGGCAGTGGCCAAAAAGCATAGCCTTTATGTCGTCGAAGACAATGCACAAGCCATTGGTGCAGATTATACGATGGCCAATGGTAGCGTGAAAAAGGCAGGAACCATCGGCCATATTGGCACCACCTCCTTCTTTCCTTCCAAAAACTTGGGTTGTTATGGGGATGGTGGCGCCATCATGACCAACGACGATGAATTGGCGCAACAAATCCGAATAATTGCCAACCACGGCCAACGCAAAAAATACTACCATGAAGTGCTGGGTGTCAATTCGAGGTTGGATTCCCTCCAAGCAGCCATTCTAAGCATCAAATTGAAGCACTTGGACGAATACTGCGCCGCTCGGCAAACGGTCGCCGCTTTTTACGACAAAGCTTTTGAAGTACTGCCAGCTGTAAAGACACCAGCTAGGCAGTCCAATTCAACGCATGTATTTCACCAATACACGCTCCAGATTGCTCCGGAAAAAAGGGCTGGACTCATACAGTTCCTTTCAGAAAAAGGGATTCCGTCCATGATATATTATCCCGTCCCATTGTATAAGCAGGAAGCATTTAAAACATATTGGCAAGCCAATAAGGAGTTACCGGTCACAGAAAAGCTATGCAATGCTGTGATTTCACTCCCCATTCATACCGAAATGAACAGCGATATATTGGGCTATATCGCTGATGCTGTAATTGCGTATTTAAGCAAATGAAATACAAAGCACACGCCACTGCCATTATTGACGACGGTGCCAAAATCGGAGAAGGCACCAGCATCTGGCATTTCAGCCATGTCATGCCGGGCGTCATCATTGGTAAGCACTGCAACCTCGGACAAAATGTATTCGTGGCCAATGGCGTCATTTTGGGCGACAACGTAAAAGTCCAGAACAACGTCTCTATCTACGAAGGAGTTATCTGCGATGACGATGTCTTCTTGGGGCCAAGCATGGTTTTTACCAATGTCAACAATCCCCGCAGTGCCGTAAACCGAAAAGGGGAATACCTTAAGACTTGGGTTGGAAAAGGCGCAACCATTGGTGCCAACGCCACCATCGTTTGTGGACACAACATTGGGGAATATGCCTTTGTTGGCGCAGGTGCCGTGGTGACAAAGGACGTACCAGCTTATGCTTTGGTGGTTGGAAATCCAGCTCGACAAATTGGCTGGATTAGCGCCCATGGAGAACGGCTGCATTTCGATGCAACCGGTGAAGCGGTTTGTCCCGGCAGCCAGGTATTATACCGAATGATTGACGGCAAGCATATTGAACCGGTTGTTTAACCGCAAACTATACAACTTTAAAAACAGACACTAATTCACGCTAATTACACAAATTTATTGGGATTATTATTTCAAATGATTTGTGAAATTGGTCTCAGTACAGGACAAAAAGAAGCGCCGATGAGGTGACGCCTACAAATGGCCGCTCCAAGGGTGCTAATTTGCAAGATTTGAAAGGCCATTTGCAGGTGTCGCCTCAAAATCGTGGCCAATCCATCAGATTTTGTCCTGTACTTAGGAAATTGGTGATAATCAGTGTCACCACAAATTAATCAATGAAAAACTTCGTACTAATAGGCGCAGCTGGTTATATCGCCCCAAGGCATATGAAGGCCATTAAAGAAACCGGCAACAATTTGGTGGCCGCCTACGATAAAAATGACTCGGTAGGCATTATTGATTCCTATTTCCCCCAAGCAAATTTTTTCACGGAATTTGAACGCTTTGATAGGCACTTGGATAAAGTAATACGCAACGGAACAAAGATAGATTATGTGGCTATTTGCTCCCCCAATTACCTGCACGATGCGCATATTCGCTTTGGCCTTCGCATAGGTGCCGATGTTATTTGCGAAAAACCACTGGTATTGAATCCGTGGAATGTAGCGGCACTCAAGGAACTGGAGCACGAATATGGTAAAAAGGTTTATAGCATCCTCCAACTCCGCCTTCACCCAGCGCTCTGGGCGCTCAAGGAAAAAATAGCCGCTATGCCAGCGCATACCATCCACGATGTCAACCTAACGTATATCACCTCCAGGGGCAATTGGTATTACACCAGCTGGAAGGGTGACATTTCTAAATCAGGAGGCATCGCTACCAATATCGGCGTTCATTTCTATGACATGCTCACGTGGCTGTTCGGCAATATCCGGGACAACACCGTGCATATTCATACCCACGACCGGGCATCTGGTTATTTGGAGCTGGACAAAGCCAAGGTGCGTTGGTTCCTCAGCATCAATGCCGATACGTTGCCTGCAGAGGCCAAGGCCAAAAACGCTCGAACCTACCGTTCCATTACCGTTGATGGTCGAGAAATAGAGTTCAGTGAAGGTTTCACCGACTTGCACACGGTCAGCTACCAAGAAATCCTGAACAACAACGGCTTCGGCCTCGATGATGCTGCCGTAGCTGTCAACATCGTGCACGATATCCGTACGGCAAGACCGGTAGGCCTCCACGGAACTGTGCACGAACTTGCAAAATTGCCATTGGCACCGCATCCATTTGGCAGTTAGCTCTTGGCTTTTGGTCGTTAGCTCTTGGCTTTTAGCTGCGCCATGACAAAAGGCCCTCGAGACGTGGACGGAAGGCTGCGCCATGACAAAAGCGGCGTGCACCACCAAAAGCCAAAAGCCAAAAGCTAACAGCCAAC
Source organism: uncultured Saprospiraceae bacterium (assembly GCA_964442355.1). Lineage (GTDB taxonomy): Bacteria > Bacteroidota > Bacteroidia > Chitinophagales > Saprospiraceae > UBA6168. The sequence continues at coordinate 16,495 of CAYTZS010000118.1, forward strand.
AGCAAACATGAAGATACTCATCACAGGTTCAGCAGGATTTATAGGCTCCCATCTAGCCAAGCGGCTGGCTTCGGAAGGACATGAAGTAGTAGGTCTCGATAGCCTCAACAACTACTACGACGTAAAGCTGAAACTCGATAGGCTCCATGATGCGGGGATTGACCCCCAAAAAATAGCCTACAACGAACCAGTCAAGAGTACAAAATTTCCCAATTACAGCTTTGTACAATTGGGCATCGAAGACGCCGCCAATGTGGAGCGCCTATTTGCCCGGCACCATTTTGAGCAGGTTTGCCACTTGGCCGCACAAGCAGGCGTGCGGTACAGCATCAAGCACCCCGAAGCCTATATCCAAAGCAATATCGTCGGCTTTTTCAACATCATGGAATCGTGCAGGCACCACGGCGTGAAGCATTTTGTTTACGCCAGCAGTTCCAGCGTTTACGGCGACAACCAACAAGTGCCATTCCGGGTGGACGACCCCACGGATGCTCCTATCTCATTCTACGCTGCTACCAAAAAAAGCAACGAACTGATGGCGCATACCTATAGCCACTTGTTTAACCTGCCTTCCACGGGGCTTCGGTTCTTTACCGTTTATGGCCCTTGGGG
>CAYTZS010000119.1:0-16958 GCA_964442355.1 uncultured Saprospiraceae bacterium
TGGTAGCATTCGAGGCATCGAAGTCCACTTTTGACATTTTGCAAAAAAACCTATCGCCTTGTACCAACGTCACGCCACTGCACCTTGCCGCATCTGACGTTGATAAGATGCTGGTTTTCAATGAGTTTCCAGCACTTTACTCCGAATACAACTCGCTTGTTTTACCAGCACTGAAAAATGCTACATGGATGAAGAACAACCCTCCTCAGCGCACTGAAGTGATGGGAATACGCTTGGACGATTTTTTTTTAAAGGAAAATTGCCTGCCCAACATCTTGAAAATTGATGTCGAGGGAGCCGAGTTGCAAGTCTTGCACGGGATGTCAAGGTTCTTGAGCGAAAACAGCCCAGTAATTGTGATGGAATACCTGCTGGGCAGTAGCCAAAATGAGGCACATCGGAATGCGGTAGCTTTTTCTCAAACGCTTGGCTATCAAGTTTTTAGGATAAAAAACGATGGATGATTGGAGCCTTGTAGCGATATTGATGCAGCAATGGCCGCAGTTGGCTTGGATTCTGATAATGTAGTTTTGAAAAAGTAGTTGGCCGTTGTATTCGGCCCATTTCTGAAATTGCCAGTTTTCGGCATATCAGAAAATATTCCCCCCTCTTGGTTGCGATATACGATATTTGCAGCCAGATAATTCACTCAATCTTCAGCAACGCTTGTTCGACGGGATGAAATATTTGTCAGCCATCCTTTTTTTGTTGGCCATTGCTACCAACTCAGCAGATGCCCAGGGCGTCAGGCGGCTCATGTTGTTTGCTGGCGACACTTCAAACACCGACCTCCAGCTCCAGCGCCAGTGGCTTCAAGCGGATTCTGCCGGGGTGGTGCAGCGTGACATCTGGATCGCCGTTTTTGCCGATGCCCGAACTTTCCGCCGTATGTACGACCACCACGGTGTTGACCGAGAAGAGTTCACCCTTGTTTTGATGCGGAAAGATGGCACTGAGCAGTTTCGCTCCGAAAAGCCGGTACCCACGAAAGAGCTGTTTGAGTTGATAGATAATCCGGCAGCTGTGCCAGCACAAGTGGGCAACAATAAGCCCAACAAGAATCAATAGCAAGTTCACCCAATCTTCTTTCCTACTTCAGCACTACCATCCCCACCTGTTTCATCAGGTCGTTTCGCATTTCGACAAGCTTCATTTGTACCTTCATCAAGCGCATCAATTGGGTGGTGTCGTCGTTTGGCACGGCTTTGAGCTGTTGTTGGTTCTTCTCGCAGAGCCGAATGATTTTGCGGAGTTTGAACTGTAGCAAGGCGCTCAAACTGTCCTTGTTGAAGTTGTGTTCCGGCATTTTTTGGGTAGTGAGGTACAGTTCCCGCTCAGCCCAACCTGGGCTGTATTCGAATGGAGAATGTAGCAAGTCAACCGCTAACCCACTGATTACCTGGTCTTTGTGCCCAATAAAGTATTGCGTGGTCACCGGTATTTTGTCCAGAACAAGCTGCATGGCTTCTTTGGCGATGCGCAGGTAATCTTGGTTGTCGAAGTCCTCCAACACCTCTTCGATGTTGCCTAACACGAACTCCGCCACGCTAAGGTTTTCCTTTTCGTCGTAAATTTTGTCACCTGCCTCCACCAAGATTCGGGCAATGTCTCGCTCCTGAAACTCGTGCCCCGCTGTGCGCTGCCGACTGGGTGGTGACGCTGGCTGGCTGAATTCGGGAGGGGCCTCCGAAGGGAATTCACCATCCCCCTCCGGCACAATATTCACTTGAACATCCTGCTTTTTTCGCTTGTCAAAGTCCCGTTTTTGGAGGATTTGCCGAACGGCTTTGTTGGTTTCCGAGACCAGCACCTCCTCCTCCAGCTCCATCACCCTGGCGCATTCTTTTACATAAAATGAACGCTTGAAGGGGTCGGGCACCCGGCTGATGCTGTCCACGATGTCTCGCACGAGACCAGCTTTTTTGACAGGGTCACCCTTGGTCTCGGCCAACAACAAGTTGGTTTTGAAAAGGATGAAATCCTTGGCTTCCTTGTCGATGAACTCCTGAAAAGCCGATGCACCGACCAATTGCAGGTAACTGTCAGGGTCGTGGCCATTGGGGATGAGGACCACTCGAACGTTCATGTCCTGCTCCAAAACCATGTCCAGGCCACGAAGGGCGGCCTTCACGCCAGCCGGGTCTCCGTCGTAGAGGATTTTTATGTTGGGGGTAAAACGCTTGATAAGTGCAATCTGCCCGTCGGTGAGCGAGGTGCCAGAGGAGGCCACCACGTTTTCAATACCCGCTTGATGCAGCGAAATCACGTCCGTGTAACCCTCCACCAGAATGCACTCATCTGCCTTCCGAATAGCCGTTTTTGCAAAAAAAGCGCCGTAAAGGTTCTTGTTTTTGACATAAATCTCGGTCTCCGGCGAGTTGATGTACTTGGGTGCTTTGGCATCCTTTTCCATGATTCGCCCGGCGAAGGCGATGGGTTTGCCGCTCAGGTTGTGGATGGTGAACATCACCCGATTGCGGAAAAAGTCCTTGTCGTACTGTGAGGCGAGCCCTAGTTTTTTCAAAAAATCAAGCTTGTACCCCGTTTGTGTCGCCTTGCGAACGAATGCGTCCTGCTCGTTTGGGGCATAGCCCAGCCCGAATTTTCGAATGGTATCTTCCCGGAAGCCTCGTCCTTTGAAGTAGCTCAGGCCCACGCTTTTGCCCATATCCGTCTCAAAAAGCTGGTCTTGGTAGAATTGGCGGGCGTATTCGTTGACGATGTAAAGGCTTTCCTCGGCTTGCTGCTGCGCAACGGCCTCCGGTGTCAACTGCACTTCTTCCACTTCGATGCGGTACTTGCGGGCTAGGTAGCGCAGCGCATCAGGGTAAGTCAGGTGTTCGTGCTCCATGATGAACTTGGCGGGGTCGCCCGCCTTGCCGCATCCGAAGCACTTGAAGATGTTTTTTGCTGGAGAAACGGTGAAGGATGGCGTCTTCTCGTGGTGAAATGGACAAAGACCAATCATGTTCACCCCCCGCCGACGTAGGTTGACGAAGTCTTGGATGACATCCTCGATTTTTGCTGTCTCGAGGATTTCCTGCACTGTTTTCTGCGGAATCAAATCGGATACTATTTGTTAAAAGAAAAAAATACGGTTTTCAAAAAGATGGCTCGAACAACTTCGACGCTGAACCAGACGTTGTTTTGTTGATTGATTTACGGGATTCGGCGTCAACAAAAGTAGTTTATTTTTAAAATAACAAGGCAGTAATGCAGGGGCTTTGATGCGCTCAATGGAGCTTGCACAAAACCTCAAACGACCATGCCTGCTGCATTGACGGAATTTTACCAACTTGATAGTCAGGTCTTTACGAATGCGGTAGAATTTTTTTTGGATAAGTTGTGCTTTCGTTGTGTGGAGTTTTTGAGGTTGGTTCGTCTTAGTGTTGTCTTTGACGATGAGCAAACAGGAAAACTAAAACACATCGCAGGGCGAAAAACAAAAACTGATGAGAAGGCTTAAAAACGAATTTTCTCCTACCGAAGGGACAAACTTCTTTTCAATCCGACGAAATTTTACCAAAAGATATAATTGGGTGTTCTCATAGTGTGTGGGCTGCCCCGGTACCGCTGTGGTTGCTGGGGCAGTTTTTAAACTATGTTTCGAGTGTTAGGTTTTGAGTTTAAAGTAACTCGTCGCCTACTCGAAGTGCAGGTTTGATTTGAAATAGGAAGAATGAGTTTTGAAGAATAACGAGTCCTCTAACTAGTAATTCTAGGCTCAAATCTTAAGAAATATTGGGTGTTCTCATAGTGTGTGGGACCAGCCCGAAACCCTCTGGGGTGTAGGGCTGGTTTTTTAAAGTTTTTGGGTACAGGTTTGGGACAGCATCGAGCTGAACCCCAAAACGGAGGACCCCAAACCAAGTAAGTCTAAATAGTGGGTGTTCTAATAGTGTGTGGGACTACCCCGAAACCCAAGTGGGAGTAGGGGTAGTTTTCTTTACCTTGGTTCGCCTTGTAGTTATAGGAATAATGGTTGATGTGTAGTAAAAGAAAAGCCCCGGCTGCGATAGCTGGGGCTTTTCTTTTTTTAGATATTTCTGATTTGTGTCAAACTGCAACTCCGTAGTCCCTGAGCGCAGCATTGAGGGAAACTTTTTTGTCAGTGCTTTCGGTGCGCTTGCCAATGATGAGGGCACAAGCAACATTGTAGTCGCCTGCTGGAAATTGCTTGGAGTAGGTTCCGGGAATGACCACAGAGCCTGCGGGTACTCTTCCTTTGTAAGTAACTGGTTTTCCGCCAGTTACATCAATGATGTGTGTGGATTGGGTGAGAACGACGTTGGCACCGAGGACCGACTCCCGCTCTACTCGCACACCTTCAACCACAATGCATCGGGAACCAATGAAACAGTCATCTTCGATGATGGTGGGCGCTGCCTGCGGTGGCTCAAGCACCCCACCGATGCCCACACCACCGCTCAAGTGTACATTTTTACCAATCTGAGCACAAGAACCTACCGTGGCCCAAGTATCCACCATTGTACCTGCTCCAACGTAGGCACCGATGTTTACATAGCTCGGCATCAAAATCACACCTGGCTCCAAAAAACTGCCATGACGTGCAATGGCATGTGGTACCACCCGAACTCCTTGTGCAGCGAAGTTCTTTTTCAGCGGAATTTTGTCGTGAAACTCGAAGGGCGGAGCTTCAATGGTCTCCATTTTCTGAATCGGGAAGTAAAGGATGACGGCCTTCTTTACCCAATCGTTTACTTTCCATTCCCCATCGGGCGTGGGTTCTGCGACACGAACTTTGCCTGTGTCCAACAGTGATACAACATGGCGGATGGCTTCTTGTACAGGTTTATCATTGAGCATGGAGCGGTCTTCCCATGCTGAGTTGATGATTTTTTCTAACTGGTCCATTTGTGATAATGATGAGTGTTGGAATGATACATGCGGAATGGCATTTGTGATAAATGCTTGATAGACAATATGTTGTCGTCTATCTCAACCGCCATTATTCATTTAAGAAATTACTTTGCTAGTTCCTCCGGTTTGATTTCGTTGTCCTGAACGGGGTAAGCGGTAGGGTAGTCCGTTTTTAGCAGGTGTTGGGCAGCGATGGCATCCCGTTTTGAAGTGTAGGCACCAGCCCGAAGTTTGTAGTACGGTTTTGATTGAATCCAATCCGCAGAAATGTTTGGGTACAACGACTTGAATTTTTCCAAGGCATCTTCTACCCGCTGGCGGTCTGTAGTGGCCATCAGTTGTATGCGCCAACCAGCAATGGTTTTTGTGCTTTTGTTGACTTCAACGTAGCGTTTCATGAGAGATGCAACGGCAGGGTCAACTTTTTCGCTTACGTTGCCCTGTGCTTGTCCAACGATGAAGCACACAAAAAGTAAAAATATCGGAAGTAGGACTTTTTTCATAATGCCTTTTATTTTATTGATAATCAGCTATTTATGATAGATGTGCCAACCGAAGTGCCGATGCGGTCTGCACCTGCGGCAATAAGCTCTTCTGCAAATTTCCGGTCGCGGATGCCGCCGGAAGCCTTAACCTTGATGCTTGCTGGAAGTTTTTTACGCAACAGTTGAATGGTTGGCACAGTCGCACCTTGGCCATTGACGCCTGTGGAAGTTTTCACGAAGTCAACCTTGACTTCTGTTGCCATTTCGCAGAGCTTTGAAATTTCCGAATCCGTCAGCAAACCTGTTTCGATGATGAGCTTGATGACTTTTCCACGCATTTGGCAGGCCATGGCCATGGACTCGATTTCGTTGCGAACGTAGTTCCACTGCTTGCTCTTCACGGCGCAGATATTGATGACACAATCCAGTTCGGTTGCACCCTCATCAATGGCTTTTTTGATTTCCTCTACCTTGGCAGGTGTGGCAGAATAGCCCATTGGAAACCCCACCACTGTGCTGATTTTGATAGGTGTGCCATCCAGTTCTTTCACGGCATCTTTGACAAAAAAAGGCGGTACGCAAACAGCAGCAAAGGCATGAGTTTTGGCTTCCTCGCACAGCTTGCTGATGTCGGTAGGGGTGGTGTCCGGCCTTAAAATTGTTGCGTCTATGTAACGAGCTAAGTCCATATTTCCTTAATAAAACAGCGGGTTGAGGGCGTTAGGCTAAACAAATGCTTGCATTACCGAAATCTCCTCGAAAGCGGCGGCAAGGTAATACAAAAAATGAATTTAGGTTCAGCACAATTGCCTGCCGATACTATTTACCAACAGCACTATTTCATATTCGATGGGTGGTCATTTTGGGGAAGACCTATTTCTTCGAATAGGTAAATATTTGATAATCAAAAAAGTGTGCCCTCATTTCATCCAACTATTGCCGTGGTCACGGCCATCCATTTTGAACACAAATGATATTTCAACATCCTTCAACTGTTTTTCAACACTTAACCGGGAAAACAGGCTGGCTGCCTTTGATATAATTCTTAGTAGCTTTGTGAAATATTGCAACGGCCCGATTTAGGGCAAATTGATGTTAATTGATTTCGACAATGGCAGACAACAATCCTGCAAAAAAAAATACTGAGATTAAGTCCAAGATGCGTCGCCAAGAGGGCGAGCTTTCCGATTACGTGTTTGGCAAAGTGCAGCCCCAAGCCTTGCCACTGGAAGAGGCCGTTCTTGGTGCGCTCATGCTGGACAAAGACGCCCTGCCAATCGTACTTGACATACTCCGGCCAGAGAGTTTCTACCTTGATTCTCACCAGCTTATATATCGGGCCATCATGCGGTTGTTTGAAAAATCGCACCCCGTTGATCTGCTCACCGTCACCGAAGAACTGAAGAAATCCGGTGACCTAGATGCTGTTGGGGGAGGGTATTACTTGGTGGAAATGACCAATCGGGTGGGTTCCAGCGCCAACATCGAATACCACGCCCGAATTGTTGCACAGAAGCACATCCAGCGGGAACTCATCAAAGTTTCCACCCAAATTATTCGAGACGCATACGAGGACACCACCGACGTGTTCACCCTGCTCGATGATGCTGAGAAGGGCCTCTTCAACGTTACCCAGAACAACCTCAGCCGCCAGTACGAGAGCATGGGCGAATTGGCGAGCAAAACCTTGAAAATACTCGAAGCGCTCAAAGACAAGCAGGACGGCCTCACTGGCGTTCCAACAGGGTTCACCAACCTCGACCGCCTCACCAGCGGCTGGCAGCCCAGCGACCTCATCATCGTGGCGGCTCGCCCTGGTATGGGCAAAACTTCCTACACCCTTGCCCTTGCCCGCAATGCTGCGATGGATTTCAACAAAGGCGTGGCGTTGTTTTCGTTGGAGATGTCCAGCACCCAGTTGGTACAGCGTCTTATTTCGATGGAGGCGGAGATTTCCGGTAGCAAATTGCGGAGCGGAAAACTTGAGGACTACGAGTGGCAACAGCTCCACACGACAATCGAGCGGCTGAGCGAAGCACCAATTTTCATTGACGACACCCCTGCCATCAACATCTTTGAACTGCGGGCCAAGTGCCGCCGTCTGAAGATGCAGCACGACATCCAGCTCGTCATCATCGACTACCTCCAGCTCATGAGCGGGGGGATGGAATCGAGCAAAGGCGGAAACCGTGAACAAGAAATCAGTACCATTTCACGGGCGCTGAAGGCCATGGCCAAGGAGCTGAATGTGCCAGTGATTGCCCTTTCGCAGTTGAGCCGGGCGGTGGAGACGAGGGGCGGCACCAAGCGACCTCAGCTCTCTGACCTTCGTGAGTCGGGTGCCATCGAGCAAGATGCCGACATCGTGACCTTCATCTACCGCCCAGAGTACTACCAAATTTTGGAGGACGAAACTGGCCAGTCACTCAAGGGAATTGCCGAAATCATCATCGCCAAGCACCGTAATGGTGCGCTCGACACCGTCAAGCTGCGCTTTACTGACCAGTTTGCCAAGTTCGGTGATTTGGAGGAAACGAGCTTCGACAGCTTCCCGTCTAGTGATCCGTTTGCCTCTCCGTTTGAGCCGTCCAAAGTGATGACCGTGCCCTCTAAAATGAACGACGACGAAGACATCCCGTTCTGACGGTTAAAATCTAAAATTTGAATACCCAGTAAAAAATCGGACTTTTGCACCACTTTTAAGAAACAAAGGTTTTTTGACAGGAATTAATAATTTTAAATAGTTCAAAATTGAAGTTTGTTGACTTAGGATTGGCACCCACGCTTTTGGAAGGGTTGGATGCCATGGGCTTTGAAAATGCCACACCCATTCAAGAACAAGCGATTCCAGCACTAATGAATGGACAGGACGTGCTGGCCTGCGCCCAAACCGGTACCGGAAAAACCGCTGCCTTTTTGCTTCCCATCTTGAATCGCCTGATATCTGAACCCATTGATGGTATCGATACTGTCATTCTGGAGCCGACCCGTGAGTTGGCCGTGCAGGTGGACCAGCAGTTGGAGGGTTTTTCCTACTTTACCCCAGTTAGTTCTGTTGCCATTTATGGCGGACGTGACGGACACAGTATGGAGATGGAAATGCGTGCTTTGAAAAAAGGCGTTGATGTGGTCGTGGCTACACCTGGTCGCTTTTTGGCACACCTCCAAATGGGCTACGTGAACCTCAAAACCGTTCGCCACCTTGTACTCGACGAAGCCGACCGTATGTTGGACATGGGCTTCGTGCAGGACATCATGACCATCGTCAACCAGATTCCGAGGGAGCGCCAAACGTTCTTGTTTTCTGCGACGATGCCCCCTGAAATCCGCAAATTTTCGCAGAGCCTGCTTCGCAACCCACTGGAAATCAGCATTGCTATTTCCAAGCCGGCGGCTGGCATCACGCAGGGTGTGTACTTTGTGGACGATGAAAAAAAGAATCGGCTCATCGAAATGTTGCTGCGCAATGAAGACCCCACCAAGCGGGTGCTCATATTCGCTGGCACCAAAAAAGCGGTCAAAGAGCTAAACAACCACCTCAAGAACAAGGGTTTCAAGTCCAACGACATACACTCAGACTTGGAGCAACAGCAGCGGGAAGACACCTTGATGTTGTTCAAAAACGCTTCCGTGCCCATCCTCGTAGCCACCGACGTGCTGTCGAGGGGCATTGACATCAAAGGCATCGAGGTGGTCATCAACTTCGATGTGCCGGGCGACCCAGAGGACTACGTTCACCGCATTGGCCGTACCGCACGTGCAGACGCTACGGGAGCTGCCTACACTTTGGTCAGCCGCATGGCCCGCAAGAAATTTGACCGCATCGAAAAATTGATGGACTTGAAGGTGAAAATCCTGCCCCTGCCAGAAGGTTTGGAGAGTGGAGGAGGTAATGGCAGCGGCCATCCTTCTCAAAGGCGCAGTGGTGGTGGCAGACCTCCCCGTGGCCCAAGAAGCAACGATGGTCAGCAACGTCACCAGCAGCAGCGAGGCCCACAACCGCCTCGTGCCGAAAACCCCCAAGGCGGCGGTGAAGGTGGCGGCGGTGAGCGCAAAAAACGCCGAAACCGTGGCAACCGCAATCGCCGTGGTGGTAATCGTGGCGAAGGTGGTGGACAAAGCCAAGGTGGTGGCGAAAACAAGCCATCAACCCCACCAACGGAATAATACATTCGACCGATTATTTTCGCAAAGAATTGATTGCCAATTATTTGTGCCAAGCCTAAAGCTTGTAATTTTCTAATTTCCAATTTCCAGCATCATGGAAGACAAACGGCCGAAACGACAGTCGGCAGCCAAGCCTGCCTCGCCCAAAAAAGCACCTCGTACGGCGAAAGTAGCTCCAAAGAAGGAGTCGAGCGAAGCAGCAAGTTCCCGCAAATCTAAAGTATCGGCTGCGCCTCGTCCGGCCAAGAAAAAATCCGAAAACAAGACGCCGTTTTGGGCCCCGTTTGCTAAGCAAGAAGCTCCCAAGCCAGAACCACAGGAGGAGCGCCCCTCACGCAGGAGTAGCCCAAGGCGTGAGACGCCGCAAACGGAGCGCCCAGTACGCAACAGCCCAAGACGAGAGGTGCCACCACAGGTGGAGCGTCCCGTTCGCAGTAGCCGTTTGCCAAAAACGGATGCTCCTCAGGAGCGTACAGAAGGAAGGCGTTTTTCAAAACCCCAATCGAGGGATGCCGCAAGCCCACCCGCCAACCCGGCCAAACCCGTGAAGTTGGAGGAGCCAATGCGGCTCAACAAATACTTGTCCCACTGCGGCATTGCTGCCCGTCGGCAATCGGCGGAGTTTGTCAAGCAAGGGCTAGTGACCGTCAACGGCGAAGTAGAACCCAACCCCGGCTACCCAGTTCAGCCTGGCGATGAGGTGAGGTACAAAGGCCAGGTCGTCAAATTGGAGGACCGAAAGGTGTACATCTTGATGAACAAACCGAGGGACATCATCACCACTGCCAGCGATGAAAAAGGCCGCAAAACGGTGCTTGACATCATCGGAAACAAGGTGGAGGAGCGCATTTTCCCAGTTGGCCGCCTCGACAGAAACACTTCTGGTCTGCTGCTGCTCACCAACGACGGCGACCTCGCCAAGAAGCTTTCGCACCCCAGCCACAAGGTGCAGAAGGTCTATCACGTGACCCTCGACAAGGCTTTTCACCGAAATGATTTTGAGAAAGTGCAAAAAGGGCTGAAGTTGGAAGATGGCCTAGCCATGGTTGACAGCTTGCATTACGTCGAAGGCGCAAAGGACGAGCTGGAAATCAGCCTCCACATCGGCAAGAACCGCATCGTTCGCCGCATTTTCGAGCACCTCGGCTATGAGGTCGTCAAGCTCGACCGTACCTATTACGCTGGGCTCACGAAAAAGGACATCGGCAGGGGGCATTTCCGGCATTTGACGGAGCAGGAGGTAATCATGCTGAAGCATTTCAAGTAACTCGGAAATCCTTTCTGGGCTTTCCCCGATAAAGATTTCGGAGTACGCTCGCAGCGATGACACCTTGATTTTCATTAAGCTGTTGAACTTAAAATATGCTTGAATGAAAATTGTCCTACGCTGCTTTCTCTTCCTTTTGCCGCTGTCAAGTTTCTCCATCCCTGCCGAAGGCATGTCAACAGCGCACAGAACCACACATGCCGTTTCCGCCGCCAAACCATTGGCGGTCAGTCAACGGAGCGGAAAACTTGAGCGACAGGTTTTCAAGCTATTCAAAAAGGGGTTCAAAAACCAATCTAAGTTAATCGAAGGAGCGGAGGTTAGTGACTCGAATGGCAGAGCCGCACTGTTCCTACTGATGGGATGCCTTGTCGTAGTTTTGTTTTTAAGCTCGATAGCCTATTTGGCGCTCGGTATGTACTTTGCAGCTTTGTTCTTCGCCATCTTGGGGTTGGTGAAAGATGAACAAAAATCGTTGGCATGGCTAGCATTTGGAATAGCAATGGTGCCGATTTTGCTAGTGGTGCTTTTTTGGCTTAATTGCAGGAATGGTCGGTGTTTTGACTGAGCGAAGAAACCATCGCAGCCCCCAATGCAGGCCCGCCTTCATGTTCCGATACCACAATTTTCTTTCCAAAAATCTCACCTGCCATTTCCACCCAAAACGGCATTTTGGTGAAGCCGCCGTTGGCGAAAATAGTGTGGAACGGTCCGGCCACCTCTTCCAGCACATCGCCAATCGCCTTCAAGTTGTGTAAAATCCCCTCCAGTACAGCCCGATGAAAGTGCGCCAACGTGTGTTCAGGTCGGATACCCCGAAAGCTGCCCGTGGCCGATGCATCCCACAGTGGTGCCCGTTCGCCGAGCAGGTGTGGCAGGAAGGTAAGCCCATCACAGCCCGCAGGCACTTGCTGCATGGCTAGTCGGTGGCGCTCCATGCCCTTTGCCGAAGGCGAAAGCGCATAAAACTGGCGACAAAACCAATCGTAAATCACGGCGCCGTTGTTGCTGGCACCGCCCGTCACGTAGGTAGCTGGCTTGTCTGGCTGTCCGGGAAAAAGCAGGTAGTTGAAGATGCGTTCGCTGGGGTCATACACGGGCCGATGGGTGGTGGTGCGCAATGCCCCGCTCGTACCGATGGACAGCACAGCCTCGCCCGGCGACATCACTCCGGCGCCGAGATTGGCCAAGCAACCGTCCGATGCACCGATGGCCCAAGGCACATCTGACGGGATGCCGATTTGCTTCGCAAAGGATGGTTTCAGTTTTTTTAGTGTGAAAAATGGGGAAACGTGATTTGGCAACTGTGTGGGTTTGATGCTCACAAAGTCGAGGGAAGGGCCATGCCAGTCGAGCCGTTCTGCATCGAACAAGCCTGTGGCCGAAGCGATTGACTGATCGGTCAAAAATTCACCAAACAGCTTGAATATCAGGTATTCTTTTATTCCCAAAAATTTAAATATCTGATGGAAAATAGTGGGTTCATGCTCCCGAAGCCAAGCGATTTTTGGCAGTGGCGACATCGGGTGGATGGGCGTGCCTGTGTGGCGGTAGATGGCTTTGCCGAGCGGGCTACCCTTGAGTTTCGAGGCGATGTCGGCTGCCCGATTGTCGGACCAGAGGATGCTGCGGGTGAGGGGCCGTCCCTTGCTGTCCACAGCGATGAGGCTGTGCATGGCAGCACTCAGGCCGATTCCTGCGGGAGGTTGGCCAAGCAGGAACACCAGTTTTTTCAGTGCGGAAATGGTTGCTCGCACAACCTGTTCAGGTGCTTGTTCTTGCCAGCCCGGCTTGGGCGACAGGGTGGGGTAGTGCTTGGTCACAGCCCCCAACGACTTCCACGACCCGTCGAAAGCAACAGCTTTTACGCTGGAAGTACCGATGTCTAGGCCGATGTGGTAGGTCATTTTTCAGTTGATGTGCTTAACATTGGGGCTGTATTCATTGCCAAAAAGCGCTACTCACCGCTGCTGCTGTGCCGGTGTGTTCCCGTTTTTTTATAGTCAAACGCAGCACGGAAAAGTGCAAGCCAGCCGCCCATTAGCAGTACCCCGCCGAAGGGCGTCATGGGCCCCAGAATGGCAGTACTGCTTTCTAGTCCGAAGTGGTTCACCACCGCCAACAAGTACAGCGAACCACTGAAAAATGCGATGCCAGACACGAAAAGCCAACCCGCAATATTTGTCCAGCGGTGGCTGAGGTAGCGGGCAGTGATGGCTACGACCAGCAGTGCAACAGTGTGGTAAAACTGGTACCGGACGCCTGTTTCAAAAATCTGGACTTCGTACTCGGTCAGTATTTTTTTGAGGATATGTGCTCCAAAAGCACCCAAAACCACCGCAAAAAGTCCTGAGAGTGTGCCAATCAATAAAAATCTTCTGGTAACCATTGGGTAATTGAATTTTGTGAAGGGGTTGGTTATTGAAGGCAAATGTAATGTTTCAGTAGAAAAAAGCGCCATCTTGGCAATTTGGCTCGGCCAAATGGCTCCCTGAATTCGGGCTGAATAATCTCCCACCCAACTCCTACATTTGCCCCGCCCACAGGGTCAAAGCAAGCAGATGCAAAACATCATCGAAAAATACCGCAACATCATCATTCAGATAGCCACGCCTTACACGACGGGCACGGGCTTTTTGCTGCGTGATGCTGGGGTTGTCGTCACCAACTACCATGTGGTGCAGGACAACCGGGAGGTGGTGGTGGAGGGCCAAATGATGCATCGGCAACTGGCCAAGGTGGTGTTCATTGACCCAAAACACGACCTTGCCTTCATCATTGCGCCGTCTTGCCCGGAAGCACCGGCAACGGATTTGGGAATGGGTCGCAGCGTAGCTGTTGGCGACATGGTGGTGGCCTTGGGGCATCCGTTTGGCCTGAAGTTTTCTGCAACGCAGGGTATCGTTTCCGGCACGGAATACTTGCAGGGCGACCTGCCCTACATCCAGCACGATGCAGCGCTGAACCCCGGCAACAGTGGCGGCCCACTCGTCAACATCCAGGGGGAGGTCATTGGTGTGAACACCTTTATCGTGACGGAAGGGGAGAGCATCGGTTTTTCGCTGCCCATTCGGTACGTTGTCGAGTCGCTGGCGCAATGGCAGCAGCGGGGTGGGCAGGTGGGTGCCCGTTGCGAGCACTGTGGCACTGCCGTTTTCGAAGACACGGTGGAGGATGGCTATTGCCCCAATTGCGGAGCGGAAATCGAGTTGCCCAACGAGGTGGAGGTTTACGAGCCCGCAGGCATTGCCCGCACGATGGAAGAAATTTTGGAGAAATGTGGCCACGATGTGCGCCTTGCCCGCCGTGGCCCCAACATCTGGGAGCTGCACAGCGGGAGTGCCAACATCATCATCAGCTACTACGAACCTAACGGCCTCATCTCTGGGGATGCCGTGCTCTGCGACCTGCCATCAACGGACATCAAGCCCGTTTACGAATATCTTCTCCGTCAAAATTATGCATTGGAAGATTTGAGCTTGAGCGTACAGGGGCAGGAAATTGTGCTGTCGCTGGTCATTTACGACCGCTACCTCAGCCTTGAAACGGGCATGAAACGCTTTCGCAACCTCTTCGAAAAAGCTGACCACTACGACAATTTGTTGGTCGAGCAATTCGGGGCTGGATGGAAACAGGAAGATTAGTTGAATGTCCAGTTTTCAAGTAATTCGATTCACCAATCACAAAAAAGAAACATGACGAACAGCCTGCAAAGTCCGCACCTGCGCCCGGCCACAATTGATGATGTGCCGCTCATTTTACAGTTCATCAGGGCGTTGGCGGAGTACGAGCGAATGCTCGACGACGTGGTGGCCACAGAAGATATGTTGCGTGAAACGTTGTTTGGCGTTCGGCCAGCAGCGGAGGTTATCCTTTGTTTTGAGGGAGAACTACCTGCGGGTTTTGCCTTGTTTTTTCACAATTACTCCACATTTAGGGGCAGGCCGGGCATCTATCTGGAAGACTTGTATGTGCGACCCGAGTTCAGGGGGCGAGGCTACGGCAAGCTGCTGTTGGCCACACTGGCCCGTCTTTGTGTGGAGCGCAACTGTGCCCGCCTCGAATGGTCGGTGCTTGACTGGAACACCCCTTCGATTGATTTTTACAAAAGCCTCGGCGCCGTGCCGATGGACGAATGGACGGTGTACCGCTTGACAGGGGAACAACTGGAGCAGCTGGCAAAGAACGGCGAGTTGTGAACGGTGAATGGAGAACTATGAATGGTGAACGGTGAACTGTGGATCGTTTACCGTTCACCATTCACCGTTCTTTCAGTAGTCAAATTTGATGGCGCTGATGGATCCCTTCATTTCCGGTTTGCTGAGGTCGATGGCGATGTCGAGCGCCGTATCCTTGATGTCTCGCTTGAGCGGGCCTGCCAAGCTGAGGAACTCCTTCCCTGCCGATGACTTGTTGAAAGCAAATCCCCTGAACTCGAAAGACACGGGCTTGCCGTACTGCGGCTCGATTTGGGTGCAATAATCCCGCAGCCCATCAACTTTTACTTTTCCCATCACCTCAGGGTCAAAAAGTTCGTACAAAGCGGGGTAGTCGCTGGCCACCAACAGCTTTCCAACCGTTTCAAAAGTGGAAAGGCGAGCCTTCACGATGGCCAGTTCTTGCAGGGTGTATTCCCTCGTGATAGTGGTGTCCTTGAGCTGCGATTTGACGACGATTTTCTCGTAAGTCGGCTTTTCGGTGGCAGCGTTTTTATAAAAAACCCAAGCTGCACGGGAGCTGTGCAACGGCAACAAATCGGCCTCCTGCTCCAAGGTGATGCTGTTGGAAATGGTCATTTCAAGCACTTTGCCATCCGGTGAAATGGTGCCGGAAGTCTCGCCGCTGAGGGCTGTGGCCGTCAATTGCATCGCTTTTTGCTCAGCACTGGAGAGTGCTGATTGGCTTGCTGGGGGGGTGTCGGCGGCGGTGTTGTTGTCGCCGGGCTTGCAGCCAAGTATCAGGAATATTGTGAAGCAAGCAAACAAGATTTCTTTCATGAGTATAATTTTTAAAAAAATGGCCAGCAAACTCGCCGCCCTTCTGCCATTTACGAACAATTGCCACCTTGGTTGCGGTCGAAGCTGTTGTCAGGTGTTTGGCAATTTGAGCGCACAAGGTTACAAATTGGCGTTGAACGCAACTTCATTTCATGGAAACTTACGTAGCTTTCGGGCGTATTCAATGTCTCCGACCGTTGCTCCAAAAGATGAACAACTTAAACCCACTTCTACCAACACAACTTGGTTTTTGTCCATTTTTCATCCTGTAAAATTCGTTCTTATGAAGTTGAAGTTTACCTGTTTGCTTGCCTTAATGCTTCTGGCTTGGGGTGTCGTTTTTTCCCAAACCACCAAAAGTGCAGTGATAGCGCTGACGCCAACCATTGATTTAGCGACACCAAAGGTCACGCTGACATGGAGCAATCCCACCCCAGCCTATTTTGTGCTGTTCCGCCGGGAAAAAGACTCGCCCAACTGGTACGTTCTGTTGGAAGAAACCGGCTCGACCACCAGTACCTTCACCGACAATTCGGTGACCGTTGGCCAAACTTACGAGTACGGCATCCAGCGGGTCATCGGCAACGTGTTTTCTGCGGGCTATGCGATGGTGCCGCTCGAAGCCCCCGTGGTGGACAGCCGGGGCAACGTTGCCGTTTTTGTGGAAGAAGCCCTCGAAGCACCGCTGGCTGCGGAGTTGGAGCGATTCCGAAACGACTTGGCTGGCGATGGCTGGGTGGTGTACTGGCATTCCGTGCCGTCCAGTGCAACTGTGGCTTCCGTGAAAAGCCAAGTGGTGGCTGACCACGCCAATGTTGGTCTCAACGCCGTTTTCATTTTTGGTGAAATCCCCGTGCCGTACAGCGGCAACACTGCTTGGGATGGTCACGACGAACACACAGGTGCTTGGCCTGCCGACAGCTACTACGGTGATGTGGACAGTGACCAGTGGACGGATGCAACCGTGAACACGGCCATGAATCCTGTGGCTCCTGCCCGACCAGAAACCGTCAACGTGCCGGGCGATGGGAAATTTGACCAAGACCTTGTGGCGACAACTTCCGAAATCCCAGTTGGCCGAGTTGATTTTTCCAACATTTCGCCCGCTACCTTCGGAATAACAGAGCTGGAACTTTATCGCCGTTACCTCAACAAAAACCA
>CAYTZS010000120.1:0-16946 GCA_964442355.1 uncultured Saprospiraceae bacterium
CGTGTAACGCGCCTCCGTCGACAGACATAAATCGCTCATCCCCAACGCCCCAACCCTTGACTGTGGCACCACGCAAACTACGTTGAGTGCGACAGTTGGAAATGTGCCCCCCAATGCAGTTTTGAGTTACGATTGGTCGAGCCTTGACGGGCAATTCAGCAGCCCAACGGATGTGCAAAATCCAACGGCCATTGAGCCTGGCACGTATGTTTTGGTTGTCACCAACAACGAAAACGGATGCTCCAACCAAGCCTCCGTTGTCGTTGACGAAGATGTAGCAGCACCAGTCGCAGTCATCGCCACGCCTGACTTGCTGACCTGCGCCACCAGTACAGTTGCGCTGAACGCCAACGGGTCTAGCACAGGCAATGCATTTGCTTATAATTGGTCAACGTCCACGGGCAATTTCATCACCAGTGACACCATCTTAAATCCCGTCGTGGATGCCCCTGGAACGTACAACTTATTGATAACCAACACCTTGAACAATTGCTCGACGACACAGCAAGTAATCGTGCCGGAAAACACGGAGCTGCCAGATGCCAGCGCCAGTGGAGCTGCCACTTTGAACTGTACGACAACGGAATTGACTTTAAGTGGCAATGGAAGTAGCTCAGGGGCGCAGTACAGCTACCTGTGGACAGGCCCCGGCATTGCCGAAGGGGAAACCACCCTTTCGCCAGTTGTGAATGAGCCGGGAGTTTATCAGTTGCAAGTCACCAATTCCATTAATAGTTGTTCCGCCACAGCAACGGTGGCCGTTGGGGAAAACGTGGCTTTGCCATTGGCGGTAGCAGGTACGGACACTGAGTTCAGTTGCGGCAGTACGTCCCTCTTTTTGAGTGGTGCAGGCTCCAGCGTTGGCAGTAATTTCATTTATGAATGGACTACCCCAAATGGAAACATAGCCAGCGGAGCGAACAACCTTGACCTGGAGGTAAATTCGCCGGGCACTTACCTACTGAGTGTAACCGATCAAACGAACGGTTGCGAGTCAACCGACGAGGTTGTTATCACGCCAGATACCGACCTGCCACCCGTTGCGATTGCACAAGCTTCTCCACTTACTTGCATCGTGAGCGAAGTGACGCTGGATGGCACTGGCTCTGCTACAGGTGCAGCTATCAGCTACAATTGGAGCACACCCGATGGACAGATTTCGGAGGGGGACACAACCCTCTACCCTACTGTCATTGAGCCGGGCACTTACGTGCTTACGGTGACTGATAATGCAGGCAATTGCACCAATATGGCAAGCGTGATTGTGGGTGAACAAACATTGCCACCTGTTGCAGAAGCTGGACAAGCTGGACAATTGAATTGCATCACTACGTCCCTCAGCTTGAATGGTAACGGATCTTCTGCGGGGCCCAATTTTTCTTATTTATGGTCAACTAGCGACGGCACCATCATCACAACCGATACCATCTTGAATCCAGTGATTGACGCACCAGGCACTTACCTGCTCCAAGTAACCGACAATCTCACTGGCTGCACCAGCACTGACCAAGTGACCATCATTGAGGTCATTGACGCACCATCAGCAGTGGCTGCCGCACCGGGTATTTTGGATTGCAGCACAACCAGCCTGAACCTGAGCGGAGCAGGCAGTTCGACAGGAAACATGATCAGTTATGATTGGTCTACAACAGATGGCAACATCGTGAGCGGAAGCAACACACTTTCGCCGCTCGTGGACGAACCCGGCACTTACCAGCTTACCGTCAACAATGGGGCGAATGGCTGCACTCAGACTGCATCTGTAGTTGTCACGCAAGACATTGCACCGCCAACCGCCAATGCAAATGCTACTGACCAACTCACCTGCACGACTACTTCCGTCTCACTCGACGGCACTGGTAGCAGCACAGGCATGGATTTCAGCTACCAGTGGAGCACAACTGGCACAGGTATTATTATCAATCCGGACACTCTTGCCCCAACCGTAAATGCGCCTGGCACATACCTGCTCACCGTCACCAATATTGCCAATGGATGCACAGCTACGGATGCAGTTTTGGTGACCCAAGACGTTCAAACACCGTTGGCGAGTATTGCTCAACCGGGTTCGTTGACCTGTGCGGTGAATGAGTTGGTTTTGCAAGCTACCGCTTCGCAAGGTGCCAATTTTGCCTATCTGTGGACAACGGTTGGAGGCAATATTCTCGCTGGTGAAACGACCTTAGCGCCTTCAATTGACCAAACTGGGGTGTATGTTCTGAACGTTACCAACAATTTGAATGGCTGTTCAACCACAGTTGAAGTGGAGGTAAATGAAAATATTGAGTCGCCGACTGCCAATGCTGGAGCGCCATTTTTACTGAATTGCGATGAAGCGTTGGATTACCTTGACGGGACAAACTCCCTCGGCAACGGCCCACTGAACTTCCTGTGGACGACCACCAACGGCGAGCTTGTTTCTGGCATCAATTCAGCGACTCCAGCCATCAGCAGCCCAGGCAGCTACCAACTCATTGTCACCAACTCAGTCAACGGCTGCACAGATGCTGACGAGGTGACGGTAAGCATGGAGGGGCCTTCGGGCACACCAAACGTCAATCAGCCACCTTGTTTTGGCGACAATGGTTCTGTGTCTTTTACGACCGTGAGCGGTGGTCAAATACCCTACTCGTTTTCGATTGATGGTGGAAACAGCTTCAGCAACCAAGCCACTTACCCTGACCTTGAACCAGGTGTGTACCAACTCATTGTGCAAGATGCCAACGGTTGTACCTTGCAAGCTACCGCAGCGATTGTTGAACCAGCGCCGTTCGAGATAACAGTGGAGCCACAAATCAGTTTGACGCTTGGCGACAGCTTTGAAATTAACGTCCAAGTGAACGTGCCAGCCAATGAAATTGAGCTGGTTGAGTGGTTTCCTGGCACCTACCTCTCCTGCACCGATTGCCTGAACCCAGTCATTACACCAACCAATAGCTTCAATTATGTTGTAACCGTCACCACCGAGAACGGCTGCGAAGACAGTGCACCGCTATTGGTTTTGGTTGACAAATCAACTAGGGTTTACGTTCCGAACGCCTTCTCACCAAATAGCGACGGCATCAACGACATTTTCATGATTTATTCCGACCCAAAGTACCCGGTCAAAATCAAGTCGTTCTTTGTGTTTGACAGGTGGGGAGAGTCGGTTTACGAGTATTTTGACTTCCCCCCGAATGACCCGGCCTATGGTTGGAACGGATTATTCAGAGGGCAATTGATGAACTCCGCAGTGTTTGTTTGGTTCGCCGAAGTGGAGTTTCTCGACGGCAGCGTTAAGGTGCTGAAAGGCGATGTGACACTGGTTCGTTGATAGCAGACCATTCTTTTTTTTACTAAAAAGCCGTCGGTTGACCACCGACGGCTTTTTTTGTTGTGCAAAGTGCTGTCTCAACTCCATTGAACTGCTTTAACTTTTGACAAAAAATGGTCATTCAGTCAAAAAAATGCCTTGTTCGGGTAATTTGCAAAAGAAATTGTCATTGTGTTTAGTAATTTTGTCCATCGTTTAATCTACGAACTTTGTCTCATCCCAGCATATCCCCAGCGAAATGAAAGCACATTTTTGAGCTTATTTGGTTGAAAAAATTTCGCTCTTCCTAATAGATTCATTTTAGACCAAATTCCAGTGCGGGCAAACTATGTCCCAAAGCTAAATGTGCATTCAAAATTGAACTTTTAAAGACAGATTAATCCTTAACTGCTCTTTTGGCCTGACCAGTCCATTTGAGTTCCCTAAGCCAATTTTATGGCTGGGATAATTTTTACAACAATCATGAAGAGAACACTATTTACCAAATTATTTGCAGCCGTACTGCTACTTTCGGCAATCTCCGTTGCAGGCCAAGGTACCTACAACATCAACCTGACCGACACGAAGGACAGGGAAGAAATCAACTTCGTCGGCTCTGAGCACAACGTACAGGTTTGTGGCCTTGAAGAGGGTCGAACCTATCAGGTCTGGGCTGTGAAACATGGCTGTAGCCCCAAAGTAAAGTTGGTTGGACCGAGCCAATTTGCGACCACCTTCACCTTCCAAGCAACAGCAGGTTGCATGAACTTTGTTCTTCAAAAAGACGAATCGTCACCAGCTTGTGCAGCAGGCACCGTTTGGTTTTCCATTGGTTGCACGAACTGTGACAAGAAAGGCAATGACCCATTTGGGAAGATTGCAATGTCAGGGGGCGCATCCCCCGAATTTTTGATAGAAGATGTCTTTATCGGCGGTGGATGCTTTGACATCACCAATGTTGTGGGCATCGGTGAGCCAGGTGGAAGGGGTACATTCGTTGATGGTGGCTCCACCATTTTGTTAAATGATGGAGTGGCACTTTGCACGGGCGATGTGGGCATTGGCAATGGGCCAAACAACTCAAATGGTGCGGGCACTAACATCGGTGGTCCAACTTCCGACCCAGACTTGGATTTGCTGACTGGTGGCAACCTCTTCAACGTTCAGGGCATCGAGTTTGATTTCCAACCAACAATACCGTCTATCAGCTTTCAGTATGTATTTGCTTCTGAGGAATACTGCGAATATGTGAATTCAGGCTTCAATGACGTATTTGGCTTTTTTATCAGTGGCCCAGGCATCAGTGGTGGGTTTTCGTACAATGGCCAAAACATTGCAGTTTTGCCAAGCTCCGGCATATTCGTGTCCATCAATAACGTAAACCACCTGACGAACACGGGCTACTTCGTGCCAAACCAAGACAACTGCGGTGGCACGACCAACATGAACGATATACAGTACGATGGTTGGACGCAAGTTCTTGTAGCGGTAGCCAACGTTGTGCCTTGTGAAACCTACCATATTCGCCTTGTGATTTCCGACGTCGGAGATGGCATTTTTGACTCTGGCGTATTTCTAGGCTCAGGCACTTTCAACGCTGGTGGCACGGCTACTGGCGAAGCTTTTGCAGCATCTACTGGCTCAAATGTCGTGTATGAATCTTGTGATGATGGTTCCTACATTTTCACAAGAGCAGGTGGAAGCAATTCGCTGCCACTTACGCTGAATTTTACCCTTTTGCCATCTAGTACTGCCACTCCGGGTGTTGACTATGTTCCTTTTCCGTTGACAATTACGATACCCCCTGGTTCTGACCAGTATGTGTTGCCGGTGGATGTAATTGCAGATAACATCCCAGAGGGAGTGGAGACCATCATCCTGAGTTTGACTAATGCCTGTTCATGTAGTAGCCTTCAAATTGAACTTGAAATACACGATCCGCCACCTGTGATGCTAGACCTACCCGACATGGAGGTTTGTGCTGGAAGTCCAGTTAGTATCGAAGCAATGCCGACCGGAGGTATTCCCAATACCAATTTCACATACTTGTGGAGCAATGGCGGCACTGGCTCCACACTGGTGGCAGCACCGACATTCAACACAAGCTACACGGTGACAGTAACGGATGATTGTGGCGGCACTGCAAGCGCAACCACCAACATCCAAGTAGCAGAATTACCAACGGCTAACATCGTAGGTGGTGGAGTGCTTTGCACCAGCAACCCCAACAGTTCTGTACAGTTAACTGTCGAACTAACTGGCACACCCAACTGGATATTAACCTATGCCATTAACGGCCAGCCACAAACACCGGTGCTTGTCACTTCCAGCCCCTATATTTTCGACACAAACATACCTGGCATTTACACCTTAGCAGCTGTTAGTTCAGTGATAGGGGACTGTGCGGGGCCAGTTACAGGCGTCGCTATTGTCGACCTTGTCACTTTGGATGTCCCTGTTCAAACAACCCCCTATACTTGCACCCAGTTCGGCACCATGACTGCGCTGCCGAATGGGGGTACAGCTCCTTACAATTATGTTTGGAGTAATGGGTTCCCGAACTTCGAGACTGCGTTGGGCCTCACTCCGGGCATCTATTTTGTAACTGTAACTGATGACAATGGTTGTACCTCCTCAGCTTCAGGCATAGTGGGCACACCACCGGTATTGAACACGAGCGCTACCGGTTCGCAGGTCAATTGTGTTGACCCTCTTGGAGGTACTGTAACGCTAACCGTTACTGGAGGTACAGCTCCTTATACTTTTTTATGGTCAACTGGTGACAGTGGTCAAAACTTGACCGGTGTCGGTGCAGGTGTTTACCAAGTTACCGTAACGGACATGGATGGTTGTGTATCCTTGGCAGAGGCAACAGTCGTTGCAAATGTGGATTTGCCTTTAGCCATTGCGCAAGCACCCGATGATTTGGATTGCAACAACCAAGTTGTTTTGGTATCCGGTCAAGGTTCTGAAATCGGTTCTGGGATAACATATTATTGGACAGGCCCTGGCATCAGCGGCCCTGACACCGAGATTGATGTAAACGTTCAGATTGATGGCTTGTACACTATTTTAGTGACCAATACTGCCAACGGATGCACTTCGACCGCCTCAGTGCTGGTTTCCTCCAATTTAACACCACCGACCTCTGTGGCGGTGGGCGATACGTTGAGTTGCAATACAAACAGCATAGATATAAGTGGTGTAGGCTCATCTACAGGTCCTAATTTCCAGTATCAATGGTTTGGCCCAGGTATCATAAATGGCATAAACACTTTGACACCAGAAGTAAATCAGGCTGGAACATACACTTTGGTGGTTACAGACAACTTGAATGGCTGCACATCGTCAGCCGATGCTGAAGTCTTCAATGACACCAATGCTCCATTGTCCAATATTGCTGCTCCATTTCCATTGACTTGTATTGTCAACAGCATTACTTTGGATGGCTCAAGTTCATCCAATGGCCCAAACTACAACTACCAGTGGTTGCTAAACAATGTGGCTATTCCAGGGGCAGATGGTCTTTCCATCACAGCAAATACTACTGGCACTTATCAAATTGTTGTAACCAACATTTTGAATGGCTGTACATCAAGCTACAGCACACAAGTTGTTAATGACCTTGCGGCCCCTGTGGTGAATGCGACTGCAGCAGGTCAAATCACTTGTACTGTGAATTCAGTCGCATTGAACAGTACAGTACAGGGCAATCCTGCGAATTATACCTTTGAATGGTCATCAACCAATGGCACCTTCACTGGACCAACAAACACTGCAAACAGTAGTGCTGGCACTCCGGGGCTCTATCAAGTGCTTGTGACAAACATTTCCAATGGATGCACATCTACGGCTTCGGTTCAAGTTACACAAGATGCCAGCATACCTGTGGTTCAATTAACATCCTCTGGTAATATTGATTGTATTGAGACATTGGTGCAATTAAGCGGAAATGGTTCTAGTCAGAGCCCCAGCATCACCTACAATTGGACAACGGTAGGTGGTAATTTCCAGTCTGGCCAGAACACCCTGAACCCCGTTGTGAACCAACCTGGCGTGTATACATTAACGCTGTTTGATACAAGCAACAATTGTGAAAATCAAAGCAGCATCACTGTCACCGAGGATAACCTTCCTCCTGCCATTACGATGCCCGCACCGCTTACTTTGGATTGCGATGACACTCAAGCCATACTTGCTGCAAGCGTATCAAACGTGCCTGCAAATGCAACGTTGAATTACAACTGGACAACTTTAGATGGCCTCATCAATGGCCCAGCCAACATATTGACACCAACAATAAGTGACCCTGGGACTTACAACCTTGTTGTCACAAACACGGAAAACGGTTGTACCAGCCAGGCGAGCATCGTGATAGACGAGAATGTGACACCACCTGTCGTAGTGATAGCAAATCCAGATATTCTAACTTGCACAAGCAATACCGTAGCACTAAATGCTACGGGGACTAGCACTGGCATCTCCTTCCAATATTTGTGGTCAAGCGCCTCTGGAAGTTTTGTAACCAACAACGATATTTTGAACCCTGTTGTGGATGCGCCCGGCACTTACAATTTGTTGGTGACCAATAGCTTGAACAGCTGCACAGCTACCCAAAGCATTGTAGTTACAGAAGACGTTCAACCACCTACGGCCATCGCTGGTGCACCAGTTACGCTGAACTGTGAATTCACAACATTGAACTTAAATGGCACAGGAAGTAGTGTAGGTCAAGCGTTTCAGTATGCTTGGACAGGGCCTGGAATTGTTGATGATGAAACAACGCTTAACCCGCTAGTGAATGAACCTGGCACCTACCAGTTGCTTGTAACAAATACCACAAACAATTGCCAAACAACCGCAACTGTGGTCGTGAATCAAGACATCACACCGCCTTTGGCAGTAGCAGGTACTGGTGGCGAATTGTCATGCACATTGACATCCATGACGCTTGATGGGACAGGCTCTAGCTTTGGCAACAATATCCAATACGAATGGAGTTCGCCCAATGGAAATATCAGCACAGGTGGAAACACGTTGAACCCAACTATCAATGCCCCAGGCGATTATTTCATCACAGTCACAAACAACATCAATGGCTGTACAAGCACTGACATGGTTGTTATCACAGAAGACGACGACCTGCCAGCTGTTGAAACATCGGTTTCACAACCGATAACTTGTCTTGTTACTGAAGTTATCTTGGATGGGTCCGGTTCGGCAGTTGGGCCTGAGTTTACCTACTTATGGAGCACAAACAATGGCAA
Organism: uncultured Saprospiraceae bacterium; assembly: GCA_964442355.1. Lineage (GTDB taxonomy): Bacteria > Bacteroidota > Bacteroidia > Chitinophagales > Saprospiraceae > UBA6168. Next base: position 8,560 of record CAYTZS010000120.1, read on the forward strand.
CATCTTCAGTGGGGAAACCACATTGAACCCAGTTGTAACGGAGGCTGGTATTTATTTGCTAACTGTAACCAACACCGCAACGAATTGCAGCAATATTGCGAGCGTGACAGTTTTAGCACAAACCGACCCTCCAGCGGTTGAGGCAGGAATGCCCGATCAGTTAACTTGCACCGAGCTTACGCTCAATTTGAATGGCAACGGCTCGGCTAGTGGCACTGGTTTCACCTATGAATGGAGCACGTCAAATGGCAACATTGTCAGTGGTGAAAACACAATCAACCCCACTGTTGATGAGCCGGGAACTTATACCTTGCTGGTGACGAATACCGCTACTGGCTGTACTAGTAGTGACCAAGTGGTAATCTCTGAAAGCTTGAATGCTCCTGTTGCGGTTGCCTCAACCCCCGGAGTCTTGACTTGCGCTACTAATTCTTTGATTTTGAGCGGAACGGGCAGTTCAACTGGCACTACTTTCAGCTACCTGTGGTCAACTGCAGATGGAAACATCCTAAATGGTGGCAGCACCCTAACACCCACCATCAACCAACCGGGTACTTATTCATTACTTGTGACCAATAGTTTGAATGGATGCACAGAAACGGAATCAGTTGTGGTTAGTCAGGACATTATTGACCCAACTGCTGAAGCTGGCACAGCCAACCAATTGTCGTGCACTGAAAACACCGTTACGCTCAACGGCAACGGCAGCAGCACTGGGTCTGCATTTACATACCAATGGGCAACCAACAATGGTAATATACTCAATGGTGCTAGTACGTTAACCCCAACAGTGAACCAAACAGGCAACTATATCTTGACAGTAACAAATACCGTGAATGGCTGTACATCAACAGACAACGTCATTGTAACGCAAGACAATAGCCTGCCACAGGTCGCAGTGGTACAACCCGCAACCTTAAACTGCAATATGACGGAACTCACGGTCATAGCCACGGCTTCTCAAGGCGCTATCTTCGACTACTTATGGACGGCTACCAATGGTGGTAATATTGTTTCTGGAGGAACATCACTTTTGCCAGTAATCAATCAACCGGGAACCTATACACTTATTGTTACCAACACCACAAATGGCTGCACCAATACTGCGCAAACTGTTGTAAATCAAAACATTACAACACCTAATGCCGATGCAGGACAACCTTACATTTTGGATTGTTTTGAAGCACTGAACTATCTAGATGGCTCTGCATCTTCGGCAAATGGGCAACTGTCTTATGGTTGGTCAACCCAAGACGGCAACGTAATAGCTGGTGCAAATACCGCAAATCCATCAATTTCTGAGCCTGGAACCTACATACTAGCTGTCACTGATTTGACCAATGGCTGCACAGATATTGACCAGGTTATCATTACGAGAGATTTGCCAGTAGTGACCCCATTGGCTAATCAACCACCCTGCTTTGGTGACAAGGGTTCTATTGTGCTATCTGGAGTTACAGGTGGCGAACCGCCTTATTTGTATTCAATAAACGATGGTGACCAATTTGCTACACACACACTTTTTACAAACCTCGAACCAGGGATGTATTCTGTAATTGTGCAAGATGCCAATGGTTGCGAGTACAATGAAGAGGTTGAGATTGAAGAACCAAGTCTGTTCGAAATTGAAGTTGAGCCACAAATAACCGTCCAACTTGGCGATAGCTATCAAATCAACACTTTGGTAAATTATCCACTAACTGAAATTGCCCAAGTAGAATGGTTCCCTGGCATTAACCTTTCGTGTACAGATTGCCTCGACCCAATTATCACACCTACATCAGCGATGGTTTACAACGTCACGGTTGTAACGGAAAACGGCTGCAAGGACAGTGCGCCATTGTTGGTAATTGTTGAAAAAAGTGGGGGCGTGTATGTGCCAAGTGCGTTTTCGCCAAACGGCGATGGCAACAATGACGTTTTCATGATTTTCTCTGACCCAAAGAGCGTCAGCAAAGTAAAGTCTTTCTTTGTTTACAATCGGTGGGGTGAATCAGTTTACCAATATTTCAACTTCTTGCCCAACAACCCAGCTTTTGGTTGGGATGGGAAGCACCGTGGACAAACTTTGAATCCTGCCGTATTCGCATGGTTTGCTGAAGTGGAATTCGTTGATGGCAGTGTGGAGATTTTCAAGGGAGACGTAACCTTGACAAAATAGGTCTAAAGCATTCTGTCACTTAGAAAAGCCTTCTGATGTCAATCAGAAGGCTTTTTTTTCTTCTGCTCAAGGCTTAAATAAATATTTTTAACATTTTTTTATTTTTAATAAATATTGGCCCCACTGGGATTTCAAGCGAACATTTCAATCTCTACGCACATTTTTGAGTAGTTGATATTTTATTTTTACTTAAATATCCTTTACTTTGTGTCAAGAACATTTTCAAAACGAAACACGAAGCCTTGTCCATGCTGGCTTCTTCCCATTTTTACAGCCTACTTCAATCCAAGAACTAGGCATCTTTTTAGAAATTCCCATGAACATCTCCGTTGGGCAACAACCGTTGCCAAGTCAAAGTTGACGTAGCTATTATTAGCTTGTTGTTGACTTTGATACTGTCTAACAGGCAAAAACAAAACACTGCATTCACTTTCCCTATTCGACATTTTTGGCACTACCAGATTTGTCTGATTTTTCTTTTTGAATACTAACTGAACCGGCTTACCCTGTTGGGCTAGGCACTGTTTGCGATTATAATCCATTGAAATGCAGCAGGCCATCCCTTAACCGGTTTTAAACTGATTACTTACAATGAAAAAGATTTTCCTCTTTTTACTTGCCTTGGCACTTCCTTTTTTACAAAAAGTTGAAGCACAGTGCATTAAAGACATTCAGAATCTTATCGAAATGCCTACTCCATGCTTCTTCATTGGCATGATTGACTGGGACAACCCCGAGTGCTTCGATGCTAGTGGTGGCTTAAATTTCCAGTACACATGGAAAATAAAATCAGCTGATGACGGCGCGTTGATAGCCACTTACAATGGAATGATGTTCCAGCATAGCTTCGAAAAGTTTGGAGGCTACGAATTTTGCCTTGAAATAGACAAAGACCAAGACCCTTATCACATCGCAGAAGTGATTGACTGTGTGACCTACACGACATGCCAGATTTGCAATGAAGAAGAGATTGATATTGAGTATCTGTCCTGCCCCTTCGGCGCTGGATGTGACATCAAGCTCACTACCCATATCAAGGCAGAAAATGCAATCGGTCTCAAGCCGATTGCGAAATTTACTGTCACTTACCTACCAACACCACAAGAACTTGCTGGCGGAATTGAATCCTACGATCTAGAATATGACGATATTGACGTAGAATACAATGCTCAAACTGACACAATCCTTGTTAGCCAAAACATTACCATACCATATCAACGTGGCTGTTACATTCCAAAGGTAAAGTTCAAACTTTTGGATGGTTATGGTGCGCACGGATTGGACGGGCAAGCATGTACTGAAATAACACTGGACTCTGAGGAGAAATTTAGGTGCATTGCTTGTGCAAACGAAGATGGGGAGTGCATTGCCAGTGAACTAGCTGCCGAAATTTCAAACACAGAAGGTACTTGCAACATGTTCACGCTTTGCAACCAACTCAGAGAAGATGAAGTCGATGAGAAAGATGAAAGCCATGCTAGTGGTTTTGGCATAAGCCCAAATCCTGCCACTGATCGCTTACACGTTGACTTGCCAAATCATGAATCTGATGCTCGCCAGCTATTGGTCGTAAACATGCTGGGCCAGCAAGTCATGAGGATGGATATACCCGCTGGTGAAAGCCACTTTGATTTATACGTTGACAACCTCCTTGCAGGACTTTATCTCGTAACCGTTTTGGAGCAAGGCGAAATCGCATACTCATCTCAATTAGTTATTTCGAGATAATACCACTCAATCAACTGACAATCATTTATTTACGAATACCAAACACTCCTCCCCCTTTCACTGTGATAACATTCCACGAAGCCGCCCTGTAGTACAGGGCGGCTTTTTTTAGCACAGCTATTTTTCATCAAAAAACAGAATTGATGGCATCCAATAACCGTTCGAAATCCTTAGTCTCATTGTAAAGATGAGGTGAAATGCGCATGACTCCAGCTCGGTTTGAAACATAAACGTTGTGGGACTGAGTCGCCTTTTTTACATCTTCCAAATTAATTTGCCGGGGCAACCTCAAACCAAGTAGGTGGCTGCAACGGTAGGGCTCCTCTTCAATTTCGCAACCCAAATTTGACAGTTGCTTGACATATGGCGAAGCAAGTTGCCGGACATAATCTTGAATGTTTTCCACACCCCAACCTAAAATCAATTCCAGCGCTTTTGTGAGCATAGGCACTGCGATGAACTGGCTATTTTCCCCCATGCAGTAGCGATTTGCGGCAGGTTTGTAAGCATCTTGATACTGGGTTAGTTTTTCAAAATGTTCGCTGTCCTTCCGGTTAATCCAGTTTTCTTCGATTGGCATCCCATTGTCGAATTTTTCACCAAAATAGGCCAACCCCAATCCGTAGGGGCCGAGCAGCCACTTGTATCCAGCACAAATCAGTGCGTCAGGTTGTATGATGGCCACATCGAAAAGCAAGGCGCCCACGGATTGCGTGCCGTCAATGATGAGCAACGCACCTACATCGTTCGTGCGGCGGCGAACAGCTTCAAGGTCGAAGCGAGTGCCATCCGTCCAATGAACATGCGGCAATGCCACTGCAACTGTTTGACTGTCAATGGCTTCCAGCAATCTTTCATTCCAAATCTTCCCACTCTGCTGGCCCAAATCGGGGCGTTTCACCACCTTGACTTCGCCCCCGTTCTCCATCACTAGACGCTGCCAAGGATAAAAGTTGCTGGGGAAAATCTCGTCAACCAGCACCACATTCTGGCCTGAATTAATGTGGACGTTTTTTACCACCGAAGAAATACCGTAGGACACGGAGGGTACAATGGCAATGCGGTTTGGGTCAACCACGTTGACGAGCTGTGCAAAAAGCGACTTCAGCTTGGCAACAGGTTCAAAAAAATCGGGGATGAGGATTTGGTAAGGTAGCGTCTTCCTCGAAACTGCCTGCAAGCCAGCTATTTCAACTGGGGTTGGCTGCGGTGACATGTAGGAACAATTAAGGTACGACACCTCATCGGGGATGGAAAACAGGTGTTTCTGGCAAGGTAGCATGGCGGATGCGGTTTATGGCAGCCAGTTTAGGCTACCGGTTTAGCCCGCAAGTTACCGATTGCGCTGTAAATCGTATCGAATGCCAAGTTGAACAAATCGGTTAAAGTCGTTTGCCGAGTTGTTGGGCAGTATATCCTTAACACCCAGCCTGTAACCAGCTTGGACGGAGAGTGCAGGAAAGATTAAATACCGAACACTTCCCGTGGCGGCAACATCTAACAATGAGACATTGATGTCGCTGCGTTGTTCAGCTTCTAAGCTGGGGTCTGCCAATTCCAATGAACGCTTGAACAAGCCCCCGCCAGTGATATCGGAATTGGAGGCCAGTAAGACCCCAGCATCCACTCCTGCATGAACACTGAACCGATTGGAAAGCCGATACGAGACTTGTGCTGGCAGCACGACGTAATGCAAATTCAGTCCCTCCGAGTAGTTTGTTCGGACGTTGGCCTGCGATGAAAATCCGTCTTCGTTGTCTTTTAAGTCGTCGGTTCCATAGACCACCTCGCTGTCACCTGCACTGTTTATACCCACTGGGTACTGGCTCACAACCACCTGTAGTGGCTGCTGCATATAAGCATAACCAATTCCCGTTTCAAACGACAACCTGCTGTTTTCCAAGGACTTAGCTGCAAGAAATTTTACCGAAAAACCAGCAGCTTTGTTGCTGATTGCTACCAATCCATCGGTTTGAAAACCCAATTTCCAATTGTTGGCAAGGGGGTCAATCGACATCACTGAAACGCTTGGCAGTTGACTACTAATTGCTGGAAGAAATTGTAATTCTGAAATCTCCAGTTGCGAAGGAGTTTCGATTTTATGGACTTCGGCAATGGCTCCGCCCTCGTTATCACTTAACGATGTTGCGCTCGTCGGGGACGGCATTTCTGATGTAACCGCTTTGGAGATGCCCAGGGGTGCAGGCTGTTTATCGAACATTTTGTTCATCGCCTCTGCTTGTTGAGTTGGCAATGAAACCGTTGATGCGGGTTGTTGGTCATGCACGGCATTTGGGGCGTTTTGTGTTACTTGAGTGGTTTTCTTCATTGGCTGTGTTGCCAAATCGCTTTTTCCGGAAGTAGCGACAGTGCCAGTGGCTGAAGCTTGCTTGGTCGTAGTTTCGAACTTGCCTTCAGCTACCGGTTGGGCTGGAGTTGTGGCAGTTGCAGGCAACTTTTTGCTCCAAAACCAAAGGCTGGTCCCCGCCAATCCTAAAGCCAGAACCAGCATGGCAAACCACCACCAAGCCACCCTTCTCTGGGGCTGACCTTGCACTGGCATCTCCTTGGCTAGGAGTTTGCTCATCTCGCCCCAGGCATGGTTGGTGAATTTTTCGTCAATATGTATGCGATTATCCTGCATAGCTTTTTACTTCGTGTTGATGTATCAATTGCTTCAGCTTCTGGCGGGCAGTGGCCAAATGCCACTTGGAGGTTCCGTCGCTGATGCCAAGCTGCTCTCCGATTTCGGCATGGGAAAAGCCCTCGATGGCATAAAGCCGGAAGACCTCGGCGCTCGCTGGGGGTAGCGTATCCACCATTCTCAAAATATCTTCTGCAAAGAGTTGGCTGACTGGGCTAGCCTGCACGGGTTCGTCCCGCTCCTCGAACACCAGGAAATGGACGTACTTTTGTTGGTCACGGAAGTAATCGGCCAGACTGTGCCAGACCAACCTGCGCACCCAACCTTCCAACGACCCCTTGAACGAATACAAGTGTATTTTTTTGAAAACCCGCAGAAAGCCGTTGTTGACGATAGACATGGCCTCGTCACGGTCATCCGTTCGCCGAAGGCACATCTCCATCATGGCAGGAAAGAAGCGGCGGTAAAACTGCTCCTGCCAGTAGCGGTCGTTGGCCACACAGCCTTTTACCAGCTCCTCGTCGGTATGTTGCTTGCTTTTGAACAAATGGCTTTCGGCTAATTTTTAGGTACTTAACGAGCGTGTTTGTTGTCCGCTTTGGTTGTGAAAACTGCTATTAATTACAGCCCAATCCCAACCCGAATCACCATCCTTCGGAACTCAACGTCCCGTTCCTCGAAGTCTCCGTTGTGGAGCATCCGCTCAAAATGAGCGGATTGGAACTTGGCCCCCAAGTCAACGAAAATATCAATTCCTTCAATGGTGGCTGCCCGGTATCCGATGGCAAATTGACCCATTGGGCCACCCTTGGCCGATGTTATTTCGAGGCTTTCTCTTGGGAAAGCCAGTGAGTACCCCCCACCAGCAGTCAAGTAAAAATTACCCGTATTGCTTTTTGAGGGTAAAAAATTACGCACCTCCGCAAAAAGCGGGTAAACAGTGTCGCCCCTGCGGGAATAGTTGTCAACTCCAAAGCCAACACCCACACCAAATGCTTTAGTTATCTGATAACCAATGACTTGGCTGAAACCAGCACCCAGCGCCAACCCCTCACTGTCACTGCCGCCCAACGCAAAACTCAGCATCGAACTGCCGTAGAGACCCCGTGTCTTCGCCGATGGAAGCCCGTTTTGTTTGCTTGTCGGCTTGTTCTCGGTTGCCTCATTTCCCTGTTGGGTGCCCTGGAGGATTTTGGAAATATCCACATCCTGCAATTCCAACCGCTGGCCATCGTCTTGTTGAAACACGAGCTGCTGACCGGGGGTGTAGCTAAGAATTTTGCCCTTGTAAATCTTGCCGTCTTTCATCGTGACGACATCAATGCTTGGCGTTTGAGCCGTTGCAAGATTCCATTTTCCCAAAAACAAGAAAAGCAGCAGTAGAAATAGCGTATTTTTTTTCATGAAATAATTTATTGGTGAAAAGACCTGACAAGGTATCACCCTACGCTTTCATCTGCAAACGCAGCACTGTTAAAATCGAAATCCTGACAACCGTCAGACAGGAAGGAGTTGGGTGAGGGTTGGGTGGCAAGGATTGTTTTCGAAGAAATTTCGCAAGAAGCACGGTTGCATAGCCCTCTTGAATTTCTCGCTCGTCAATTATAGGTCACTGCATCGGGCATGTTGGCGATGACCGTGAAAAGGTCGCCCTTGTTGGACATGATTTGCGACCAGAGCGAATCGGGCTTGGACTTGAAGACATAGTTTGGGTGCATGTGCGCAGTGACCCACGACCCAGTTTCCATTTCCTCTTCCAATTGCCCCTCCGACCAGCCGGAATAGCCTACGAAGAAACGGATGTGCTCAGGCGTAATCAACTCGGAGGTAATCAGGAACTTCAACTGCTCAAAA
>CAYTZS010000121.1:0-16860 GCA_964442355.1 uncultured Saprospiraceae bacterium
AGCGGAAGAACGCCCTCACTGGCAGCGGCCTACCCGGCAAGCTCGCCGACTGCTCCAGCAAAGACCCATCCGAGAGCGAAATTTTCTTGGTAGAGGGCGACTCGGCAGGTGGTACTGCCAAACAAGGACGTGACCGCCACTTTCAGGCCATCTTGCCCCTTCGGGGAAAAATCCTGAACGTGGAGAAGGCGATGGAGCACAAGATTTACGAGAACGAGGAAATCAAGAACATCTTCACGGCCCTCGGCGTCAGCATCACCGAGAACAACGAGGGTACTCGGGTGCTCAACATCGAAAAACTGCGCTACCACAAGACGGTCATCATGTGCGACGCCGATATTGACGGCAGCCACATTACGACGCTGATTTTGACCTTTTTCTTCCGCTACATGAAGCCACTCATCGAGCAAGGGTTCATCTACATCGCAGCGCCGCCACTCTACATGGTGAAAAAAGGCAAACAGTTCCGCTATTGCTGGAACGACGAGGAGCGTCGTGAAGCCATTGCCACCTACTCCAACGGTGAGCACGACAACTCCGTGAAAATCCAGCGATACAAGGGTCTTGGCGAGATGAACGCTGAACAGCTTTGGGAAACCACGATGGATCCAAACACCCGCATCCTGCGGCAAGTGACCATTGACGACGCTGCCGAGGCTGACCGCATCTTCTCCATGCTCATGGGTGAAGAGGTACCTCCCCGCAGGGCATTTATCGAGGCCAATGCGAAGTATGCAAAGGTGGACGCATAGTGAACGTTAAGTTTTAAATATTTCGAGTGGGCAGTCCGAACTTGTCGGACTGCCCACTTTGTTTTTGGGCATCTCGTCGTTGGGTTTTATGCAAAAAAATGACGATTGGAAGCCCAAACTCCCAATCGTCATCCGTAAAATCGCTCATTCGAAAATCCTCTCCTCTTTATTCTCCTTTCACAAGCTTTAGGGTCTGCTGCACTCCATCCACATTGATGTTGAGGAAGTAGATGCCGGGGGCAATGCCCTTGCCTGTTGAGTCGAAGCCGAACAGGTGGTCGCCAGCAGGCATTTTTTCATCTGAGAAAAGATTGGCAACCTCACGACCTGCCACGTCGAACAGTCGCATGGACACAATGCCAGCATCTTCGAGGTGGTAGCTCACCGTAAACTGCTGCGTGAAAACGGAGGGCAAAACCTTGGCATCAAACTGCCCGGCTTGTGGCTCGTTTGTGCTGGATGGCATGAAGTTGAACACCGCTGTGATGGTATCAGGCTGCGTAAGCGTCAGCGAGTTTTGGATGAGACTGCTGTCGGCAAAAGCATGGTTGCTCGACTTCCAAAAACTGAACGTGTACCCAGGGCCTGCTTGCTCCACATTCAACAGCGTTTCGATGCCGCCGTAGAAAGGTGTTGCCGCTGGTAACTGGTTGTAAATCAGCGAGTTGGCGTGAATGACACCTGCACCTTCGGGCTCAACTTTCAACACCACATCGTAAGGGCCAGTGGTTTGGTAGCAGTCGTTGAGGCCAGCGGTGAGGGCTACGCAGCGCCGCTCGATGAAATAGCGCAGGCGTTCCACGTTGGCTTGCCACTGCGGCACCGTACCGCCCCATCTTGCGATGTGTTCCGGCATTTCGGGAGCAATGGTGGCGATGATGGTATCGAGGTAGTTCAGCATCGTTTCGCAACTGAAAGCCGACTTCATCATGTCAGCTTGGCGAGTCACGTAGAATTGCCGGAATTTCGGGCTGTCTTGCAACTTATTGATAAGGTTTATGTGCCGCTGCGGCTGGGGATCTCCCCACCCAGTGAGGTCAATTAATTCTGGGTTGCAGGGCAAGGCGGTTGCACTGGTATCGGGTATGCCCGTGTAGTTGATGTAGTAAGCAAAAGTGGCATCGAGGTCCCAGAGAATATACCCCCATTTCTGGTGGCCACCTTCGGGATTTAGGCCACGCCACCAGCCTGTGTTCCAGTTGAGCCAGTCGGAGGCCACCGTGAACGAATTGGCGATGAAATAATCGCAAAGGCTGGCCACATCGAGCTGGCTTTCCACGTAGGCATAGTTGTTGGGGTCGGCCATGTCGTTGTTTTCCACGAAGTTGTAGAAGTTTTCCCAGTTCTGAAAGACCTCGCCGTTGGCATCGTATTGTGCCCAAGTGTTGCCCCAAGTGAGCAGGTACTCTAAGTCATATTTGCCTTGGTTGTGTTCGTATTCGGTGTGGTCGTGGTCGTCGGGAAGTGAGCGGAAATCATATACTCCCCAGTATTCGCCATTGAAATAAACGACAATTTTTGAGCTGTAGCGAACGTCCAGTTCCATGCCACCGAGGTGGGCAAGGTTGTGGATGTAGGCATCCCGAACGTGGGCGCTCACGGGTTGACCATTTTCCGTGTAATTGCTGCCGCCGGGATAGTTGTCGTCACCGGAGGCCCGCAGGATAACCCGCTGAAACTCGTCACGGTCGGTCAGGCCAGGGAAAAGCGCTTCTTCGATGGCGTTATCTTCGCCCATTTCGTCCCGACTCACCCAGTCAATGCTGCGCTGGTCGTTCACCCAACTATCTTGCCCGTGGCTGTTGAGTTCGCCAGTGACTTTTGATTTGCGGGTTTTGTCCACTCCGAACAACTCAAAAGCACCTTTTGGGCGAAGCCCCTGATTGCCGTTGGCCAACTGGAGCAGTTGTGTGCCGTGCGCCGATACGACGGGCAGCGTGTGTTCAACGTTGATGAAATAAGTCGAAAACTCCAGAAAACTTGGCAGCAATATTGGGTCGGTGCTGTAAGCTATGGCCTTCAGCACTGTTGTTTCTGTGATGGTGATGGGGCCAGTGTAAATGGGAGAATTGGTGCTTGGCAGGTTGCCATTGGTGGTGTACCGGATGATTGCGGTGGAGTCTTCGCAAGTGATTTCGACCACAACGGAGTCCTGATAAAAGCCCGCTGGCTGGTTAAAATCTGGATCCTCTACAAAATCTTCGTAAAAATAGACCGTGCTATTGGTAGTGCCAGGTGAGTTGAGCGTAGCAATGCCCCAATCGTCACCGCCATCCACCTTGCGACCAATGCTTTGGCCGAGCTGTGTTTTTTTGACCTTGCGGTTCTCCAATTCCACGCCGCTGGCATTGGTGAAGACGATACGCTCCGGCTCACTTTTGGTTTGAGTGATTTTGAAATTGGTGTGAATGTGGCCGAATCCCGCTTCGTCCCTCCCGCTCAACCAAACGACGAGGTAGCCACCCGCCCCGATGGTCGTACCCTGTGGGAACTTCCATTTGTCGGGTTTTTCGGGGTTGTCGCTCAGTTGCCAGTTGCCGATGTCCACTGGCGAGGGGCTAGAGTTGTATAGCTCTATCCAGTCCTCGAATTTGCCGTAGTTGTCGGGCGTAGTAGCGAGATTGGCAGCGGAGTATTCGTTTACGACTACCTGCGCTGATATCGTAGCAACGATGAACATCGAAGCCAGAGCTGTCAAAAATGTAATTTTTTTAAATTTCATAAGGTTGCTTTTGTGAAAATCATAAAATACCGATTTGCAGGAAGTTTTGCCTTCAGCAAAGGAATGACGAAGCTAATTATAAAGCGGCCAAAACCACAGGAACTGTCAGCGTTCTATCAATTCAAGATTGGGAGAAAGCCAATTTCGGGCAGGGGTTTGCGTGAGCAGCCCAGCTTCGTTCAGCAACCCGACATAGCTTTGGTACATATTTTTTGCGACTTCCACCTTTTCCAATTGCAGTTTCAGCACACTTTCTTTCACCTGGAGCAAAGTCTCAGGGTTTTCGAGGCCGCTGACATGAAGGCGTTCTGGGCTGTATTGTTCCTCAAATTCCCCAATTTGTTTTTCCAACAACAGGTACTGCTGGAGGTAGCTGCTGACCTCATTTAGCCAAGCTGCGACAGCCCGCTCGATGATTTGGCGCTCGTTGTCTGCCTCTGCTTTAGCTTCGAGGGCCTCAAGTTGCAGCTCCTGCTCTCGCAGCTTCGAGGCATTGGGCCACGGCAGGTTGACCCCGGCGCTGATCGAAAACTTTTCTTCAAACTGATCATCGGCATCGCCGTTCATCTGGAATTGAAGGAAATTCAGCAGATTTTTGCCTTCCATGCGTTCCATTTCTGCTTCTAAAGTAGCCAGTTGTGCCCGTGCTTGTTCCCGCTTGACGGATGGCGGAAGCAAATTGTCAAGGCTTACGTTGGCCATGGCAAGCAGTTCGGCGGGGTTGAGTAAATTGCCCACTTGCACGCTGTCGGTTTTGCCAGTAAACAGTTTTGTCAAAAACTGGCGACCGGGGCGTTTGGCGGTCACCTCGGTTTTCTTTCGTTCCAATTGCAGCAAGTCCTCCTCCGTCTTGAAAAAATCGTCAAGATCCTCTTCCAGCCCAAGTGCAAACTGCTGGGCGAATACCGTTTTTTTGTCAGCCAAAACTTGCTGCTGTGTTTCGAGCAGCACCAGTGTTTGGTGGTCAAAATACAGGTCGAGCAAAAGTTCGTAGCGTGCGAGCAACTCGTCTTGCAAGAGCAGTTCCCGCTCCACATCGTTGAGTTCTTTCATAGACTTGTAAATGCTGGACTGCGTCCGCTTCATGCCGAAACCGTTGGTGGAAAGGCGCAGGGCATAATCTTGCTGTTTGGGGTCGAGGTCACGGGTTTGGGTGCGCACCTCCAACCTGTCCAACAACGGCAGCTTAAAATCATGGTCTTCGAGGTAAGCCTGCTGCTCTCGGTTTCGCAGCACGGAGGGGTCATCCCAAGCAGTGGCCAACAGTTGCCCAGGGGTAATTTGCGCCCTCGTTGCGGAGCTAGCCAGCAACATGTAACCTGCGATGGCTAATTTTCTCATCATGCTATTGACAGTTGGCGTTGGCATTTCCCCTAAATGGATTTGAGTAAAAATTTCTTTGGAAGTTGCAGGTCTTGAACTTAGAATTGATAGTTTTTGCGCCTAAAAAACGGAAAATCGCTCCTTCCGAATCATCGTCACCTTCACCTTCTCACCTTGCAGGAAGGTATTGTCCAACGGGATTTGCAGTTGCACTTCACGTCCCCAAGCTTTCATGTCGGGAATTCGGCGCAGCCGTTCGGGCAATTCTTTGATGCGGGTTCCAAGTCCGAGCACCACGCCCGGCACTTGGTATTCGGGCTGGTTGATGGAGCTGACCTTCAAGGTGTCGCCCAGTTTTATTTGAGCCAGGCGCCCGTCGCCAATGTAGGTCGTGACCACATCGGGGTGCGTGCCGTAGATTTTCATGATGACGGTGTAGGCTGTCAGTTTTTCGCCGGGCATGAAGTCGAGCTGCCCAACGATGCCAGCCTGCGGGGCGAAAAGCTCTAGTTCTGCTTCCTGTTTTTTGACGAGTTCCAGCTCACCTTCCAGTTTTTTGATGCGTAGGTCGTCAGGGGCTTGGGCAGCCTTCAATTGGGTGCGCAACTCCGCAATATCCACATCGAATCGGTTGAGTTCTGCCGCTTTTTCCTGTTTGAGCGATTGGATGAGCAGCAGGTGGGGAGCCGATGTTTTGCTGTCTTTGCCTGCACTGATGTCAATGGACTTGATGTTGTCGAGTAGTTTGGCCTGTGCGGCGTGTTCAGCTTCCAGTTGTGCGATTTCGTGGTCGTATTCCTTAGAAACGGTTGTTCGTTCGGCTTCCAGCTTTCGCACCTCCGATTGGAGGTGCTCAGTGTCGAGCAGTCGTTTGACTTGCAGTTCTTTGATTTCGTAGTTGATGTCGTTGAGCTTGATGGGCAGGTCGGTGCGATAGAGCCGGGCGAGCAGTTGGCCAGAGTCCACTTTTTGGCCAAGTGCCACGTTGATTTCCTTGATTTCGACGGGGTACTGGAGGTTGATGGAGCGGATTTGGTTTTCGGCAATGCCGTAAAACTCCTCCGGATGGCTGACAAGTTTTTTGGTCATGGGCACGAAAAAAATAACCCCTACCAAAAAAACCAGGTAGATGAAGTTGAAACGAAAACGCATTTGTGAAACAGTAAAAAGGGTTGATAATCAAATGTTTATCAACCCTCGTGTGTATTTTTTCGCTTTTTGCTCAAAACAGCTGACAGCGCAACGAAAAGCCCAACGACCGCTTCAAAATAGTGAAGTGCGTGGGCCCGCCAAATGAAGCACGATAACCAAGCCCTTTCCTGAACTCGAAGCCGAACTCCATTTTTTTCAAAAACCGGATGCCCATGCCCGCTTGAAGGAAAAGACGCTGGTTGATGCCTTCCCGTTGGGTGTAGGTCAGGTCAAATTCCTGTTCTGATGCTGGATTGTCAGACACGGTATCGTCGAGTAGCCTGCCTTTAACATGCACCTTGCCGCTGTGCGAGTAGCCGATGTTCGTCCCTAGCCCGCCATAAAAATTCCACCGTTTCCCGGCTTGGCTGCGGCCAAGGTACACGAATTCTACGGCGGTCTCCTTGTTTTCGGCACTCACTTCGAGCCACTGGTAGTCGGGCGTGTCCTTCGTACCCAACTCGTAGTGCACCATATCAATTCGGCCTTCGATGCTCAACAGCGAAAACTGAAGCTCCGTGTTTGGGGAACGCATCGGCGAAATGGAAAGTCCCAACCGGAAAGTGCCGTTGTCGCAGTTCATCCTCGTCAGGTCTCCCTTCGAGAACGGCAGTTCACTGGCATCAAAATCCACATTGCGCCCTGTGCTGAGGAGGTAGTCGCTGTTGAGACGGTGCGGCATGTCAATGTCGCCACCAGCTGCTATCCCAAAGCGAGCCACTTGCCAGTTACTTTGCTGTGCAATTGCTTGGCTGGCAATCATACTCGCCAGCATGAACAAAGGTAGAATACGTTTCATGCAGTTGTCTTTTTTGTTAAAAAATGCGATTTGAAAAATGCGTCTTCGCAAGTAAAACGACGCCCACCGTATTTACCCTAATCGCCAACTACTTTTTGTTTCCTATGCACTTTGAAAAGCGTGAGTAAAAGGTGCAAGACTGCACGTTGTGGTTGCATATTGCGAGCAGTGGTGTCAAATATTGAGTGCCTATTTTTCCAACAATTGCTCCAATCCAACGCTACGAGAGCCTTTTATCAAGAATTTGGTTTCGTTGAACACTTGGGAGGAGTACCATTCTTTCAGTTGGTGGGTATTGTCAAAAAAAAGTGCGCCCGTGCTTTCGGCAGCCTTTCTAAACTCCTCCCCGACCAGTACCAGCTTGCTAAAATCACTGTTGTTGGCCAGTTCTGCGATGGCCATATGCTCTTCGTCACAATATCCTCCAAGTTCCTTCATGGCACCGAGGATGGCCACTTTGTGCTTGCCGAGTAGCTTGGCAAATGAGCTGATGGCCGATTTCATGCTCGTTGGATTGGCATTGTAAGCGTCCAAAATAAAGGTATTGGTACCGACCTCCATCAGTTGCGAGCGGTTGTTGCTGGGTATGTAGCTTTCAATGGATGCTACTATTTTCTCGGCCGGCACTTTGAAATATTTGCCAATGACTACCGCTGTCATGATGTTATTGAAGTTGTAACGCCCAATGAGTTGACTTCTTGCATGTACCAATTGGCCCTTTTCATCCAAAAAAGCTACTTCAACAAAAGGTTCTTCAGCCACTAGCTTTACCTCGAATGGCACATTGGACACATCAGGGTTTTCGCTTTGGAGATAAAAAAGCTTCAGTCGGTTGTCACCTGCCAAATCGGTTAAGTAGGGCTCGTCACGGTTGATGAACACGAGTCCATTGCGCTCTGCCAGGTATCGGTAAAGTTCGGATTTCGTTCTTTTCACCCCTTCAAACCCGCCAAATCCTTCGAGGTGCGCTTTGCCCACATTGGTGATTAACCCGTGGGTTGGCTCAGCGATTCGACAGAGAAAGTCAATTTCACAGGGGTGGTTAGCACCCATTTCAATCACAGCTACCTCTGTTTTGTCCGGCATGGAAAGCAATGTGAGTGGCACACCGATGTGGTTGTTCAGATTCCCCTTCGTGAAATGAGTAGGATAGTGGCTAGACAAAACGGCACTGACAAGCTCCTTTGTGGTTGTTTTTCCGTTGCTACCGGTAATGGCCAACACAGGGATATTGAACTGCCTGCGGTGGTGGGTGGCCAGTTGCTGCAAAGTCGTGAGCACATCATCGACTTGAATGATGCGGCCGTCGGCCTGTTTCTGTGGTTCGTCAACAATGGCAAATGCGGCACCTTCAGCCAAGGCTTGTGCAGCATAGTCATTGCCATTGAAACGCTCACCTTTGAGCGCAAAGAACATGCAACTAGGCGTCACCTTACGGCTGTCCGTTACGATGTTGGGGTGTTGCTTAAAGTGTTCGTAAATGCTGGTGATAGTTTCCAATGAATTGCTTTTTTATTGGCCAAAAGTAGTACCTCGAAGGTTTTGATTGCACTTAAAACTCAACAATTGAATTGCCCACATTCAAAAAAAAAAAAGTCCCCACATCATGGCGATGCGGGGACTTCCGTATTCAGGTCTAAATTGTTAGACCCTAGCATTTATTATTTATAGCGACGCTTTGTCTTGCCCTGTTTAGTCTTGAATGTTGTACCAGCAGAATCGTCGTTGCCGGATGGGCCACCAGTGCGGGTCATGGCACAACGGAAGCCGAGGTCACGGTATGACTTGTCTTCATCACGGAAACGGCGGGCGCCTGGTGAAAGCCAGAAGGCCCTGTCTTGCCAAGAACCACCTTTGATAACCCTTGCTTTGTCGCTCACGAGGGTGTGCTTGCCGTAATCGTAGAATGCTTCAGACGTTTTGTCACCGTCGAGGAAGTTGTAGGGCTGGCCCACTTTGTAGTTCTCACGGGTAGCGACTTCATCGTCTTCCACGTAACGGTAGCGGAGGTGACCGAGGCTGTCCTTTTCAACTGGCTTGCCGTTCTCGTCAAGTACTTTGGTTTTGAACTTGTTACCACGGAAGGAGTTAAGGTCCTGCTGCTCCACGTCTTCAATGGTGAGGCTTGTGAGTGGGCGGTACATGTCCATCGTC
This sequence comes from uncultured Saprospiraceae bacterium, assembly GCA_964442355.1. Lineage (GTDB taxonomy): Bacteria > Bacteroidota > Bacteroidia > Chitinophagales > Saprospiraceae > UBA6168. Next base: position 8,942 of record CAYTZS010000121.1, read on the forward strand.
CATTCGTTCACGTTGCCAGCCATGTTGTAAAGACCAAAATCGTTTGGCATAAACTTGCGAACATCGGCGGTGATGTGGGCAGCATCGTTCAGGTTGCCTGACATACCCATGTAGTCACCAGCGCTACGCTTGAAGTTGGCAAGAATCTCACCCTGGTATTTGTTGCGCTTTTGGTAGCGAACCGTGTTGCCATTCCAAGGATAAAGGCGGCGGTCTGAAATGCGCTCGTCTTTCTCGGAAACCATGTTGCCGATAAGGCCAATGGCTGCGTACTCCCACTCAGCTTCCGTTGGGAGGCGGTAAGATGGGAGAAGGATGCCATCCTCAAAGCGAACTTGACGCTCGCCACCAGTGCGGATGTCTTTCAGGTTCTTGCGAACGCTGCCCTGATATTGAGCTGCCAGATAGGACTCCGTATTGAAGTTATCCTCATCCTTTTGCTCTGCATTTGGATTGAGCACGCCCTTTTCAATCAAAATCATCTCGTTCACACGATCGGTACGCCACTGGGCGTAGTCGTTGGCTTGGAGCCAGTTCACGCCAACTACTGGGTAGTTGTCGTAAGATGGGTGACGGAAGTAGGTTTCAACGAAAGGCTCATTGAACGCAAGTTCTTCCCGCCAAACCAAGGTATCTGGGAGGGCATTGAGGTGTACTTCTGGGTACGACTCGCCAAAAACCCGTTGCAACCAGTACAGGTACTCACGGTAGTCAATGTTGGAGACTTCGGTTTCGTCCATATAAAAGGAAGAAACAGTGACACGACGTGGGATAGCGTTCCAATCGTAAGTAACGTCTTGGTCGGTCACACCCATTGTGAAGGTACCACCCTCAACGAGGACGAGGTTGGGGCCCGTAACTTGGCCTTCGTAGTCAACTTTTTCGAATCCACCCCACTTGGCATCGTTGTACTGCCAGCCAGTTGTGGCAGAACGCTCCTTTTTGCCGCAGGCGCTCAACAGCAGTGCTGCAAGGAGGATTACTGGACTTAACTTCAACAGATTTTTCATCACTTTTTATGAATATTTTTACTTTGAAAAAAAGACGTGCAAATATAGGAAACTAGTTCTCAATTCAATGGCTGTGTAGGGGTTTTAACAATCATTGTTTTTCCACACTTGGGTCAGCGGAAGATTTTGAAACAATCATTGTACCGTTCTGCTCGGCGTTTTGAGCGCACAGCCTCGCTGTTGTCAAAGTTCAAAACCAGCGTAATCTCATGAGATCCACCTGAGCGCATCTGCGTTAGGCTGCCAACCGTAAAGTCGTAGCTGTACCCAATTTTCAAAATATCGTGCTGCACTCCAACCAACGTGATTATGGCATCTGAGTTGCCGAAAGCATGCCTAAACCACCCTCCAACGAAAACAAGACCGTGATTATAGTAAGCACCTAAGTTTATTTGACCTTGGTCGCCCTGTTTGGCAAAAAGGATGTTCGGTGAAACAAACGATGTTGGGTTGCGCTTATTGCCCTCTTTAACAACAAACTCTGCCCCAGCATGCAGCGAAGTGCGCAGCGGAAGCCCATCCAAAAGTGCGGTATTGGTTCTGAAAAAACCCTCGTCTGGAGTCGTGAGGTGTTGGAGCGAGATGCCACCGTAGTATTTGCTGTTGTAAGCTAACAGGCCAGCACCGACGTCAAAAATGGTATTGGTCAGGTCATCTGGCCGTTGTTCGTTGGTGAAATTGGGATTGCCCAGGGGGTCGAGTGGCCCAGTGATGGGGTCGAGTTGGTCGAGGAACACGAGCCTGTCCCAATCAATGTTCGACTGTTTGAATCCAGCATTGATGCCCAGTCGTATATTGAATTCATCGTTGACGGAGATGCGGTAAGCATACGATGCGGTGAAATTGGTCGTCTTGAGCAACCCACTACCTGCATCGTCAGCCAAAACCAAGATGCCAAACCCGCTGTTGAAAGCAGGCACGAACTGTTCGTAAGATGCGGCATAAGTAGCAAAAGCTGTCCCATTTTGGTCAAGCGAAGGCCACTGGTTGCGGTAAGTGGCCGAAACCCTGGGAGCGTAGGTAGTGCCTGCAAAAGCTGGGTTCATCACTAGCGGGGTCGCATAAAATTGGCTAAAAAGCGGGTCTTGTGCTTGGGCTAGGGTACAGCCCAAAAGCAACATTAAAGCGGTTAATTGTAAAGATTGTCTTGTCATTGACCGTACTTTAGGTGGTTTTCCCGGAAGCTAAAAACATAAGTTTGCGAACTTCGCACCGGAAGCGAGAATGTAAAATTGATAAAAAGACACCGATGCAGACCAAGTTTTTTTTCCAAATGTCGGCCTTGGTCATTTCGACAACAATACTGCAACCTCGACTTTCAGGATTGCTAGGCCCTTGAGCAAAATTGCCAAAAGCGTCGGGCAAGTGTCGCACATTAGCTTGTTGGTGCAAAAAACGACTGTTAAAAAGCGCCTGAACAACATGGCAACTCTTGCGTAACGTTTAAATGCCAGTCAAAATTATTGAACAAGAGAAAAGGCTGAACACCCTCGCACATTGGCAGCTTTCTCTCCTCGCAGCAACTGCAAATTCAGGAAAATGAAGAGAACAACGATATCCCTTTCGGCCCTACTAATGACGGTACTGGCTTTTGCCGCTCCCCCCTCCGTGGTACAGCGCACCTTGCAGTGGTCCAATGAAAAAATGGTACTGCCCTACGAAGACAGCACCGAGCCAATCAGCCTACTAGGGTTTGACGGAGCAGTCTATCGGCCCGAAAATGGTTCCTTTCCTGTTTACACCGAGCGTTTTGCGGTGCCCACTTTCGGAACATTCAGCGTTTCGATTGGGAATATGGTTTTCGAAGCATTTGACAAAATGCCATCCAACGACGATTCAGCCATTGCGGAGCAAATCAACATCAGCACATCGCTGGAACAAGACCGCTCCGAATACTTTGGCCGGGTGAATTTCGTGCCCATCCGCAAGGTAGGGCAAGGCAGGTACGAGCGGCTCGTGTCGTTTGAGCTTCGCCTCGACTTCTCGCCACTCCCACAACCCGGCTCGGTTCGTGGCGGCAATACCTACACCTCCGTGCTCAGTGAGGGCGATGTCTACAAATTCAGTGTAAATGAAACGGGCGTCCACAAATTGGACTTCGATTTTTTGAAGAACAAGCTCGGCATCCCCTTGGAAAGCATTGACCCCCGAACCATAAAATTGTACGGAAACGGCGGCGGCATCTTGCCTGAACTAGCCGATGCTCCCCGCGCTGACGACTTGGTGGAAAACGCCATCGAGATTGTAGGCGAAGCAGACGGCAAGTTCGATGCAGAGGATTACATTCTGTTCTATGGCCAAGGTGCCGACATCTGGTATTTCAGCAATGAAAAGCAAACCTTCAGCTACCCGAAGAATTTTTACGATGAACAGAATTTTTACTTTCTAAAAGCTGGCGGAGCAAACGGCCTTCGGGTGCAGAGCCAGCCTTCGCTCAGCGGGGCCACTTACAACACGAATACTTTCAGCGACTTCATCCGACATGAAAATGAAAAGTACAACCTCTTGCACGATTGGATCTACGGGCAAGGCTCCGGCAGGCAGTTTTTCAGTGATTACTACAAGGTGAAAACGGACGATGATTTCAGTGAAGAACTTCAGCTGCCCAACCTCGTGCCCAATGAACCTGTGAAGCTCAGTGCCGCATTTGCTGCCCGAATCGCACAGGGCAACAACGCCAATTATACCATCACCGCTAATGGGAAAAACATGACCAGTGGCAATTTTGGCAGAACCAACGGTGGCACCACCGATACCTACGCCAGCATCGTCGGCATCGCAGATGAGTTCACCCCTGGAGCCAGTACGCTCGATATCCAATTGAAATTCAACCGACCGGACAACCCCTTCAACGAAGGTTGGCTCGACTACATCGAACTCAACCTGCGGCGGCAATTGCTGATGGCAGGCGACCAGATGCACTTCCGTGACATACGCTCCATGGGCAACCCAGTGAGCAGGTTTACCCTCGGCAACGCCACCTCTGAGCTGACTGTGTGGGATGTGACAAACCCACTAATGCCCAAACGCCAAGAAGCGAGCTTGTCCGGGAATGAGTTGAGTTTTAGTGCCGAAACCGATACACTGGCAGAGTTTATCGCCTTCGGCAATACGGGATTCTTACTGGCAGAGGCCATCGGCAAAATCGAAAACCAGAACTACCACGGCATTGATGGGGTGGACATGGCCATTGTTTACCACAAGGATTTTACTGCCCAAGCAGAGCAGCTGGCAGAGCACCGTCGCCAGTTCAACGGCCTTAGCGTGGCTATGGTAGATGTCGAAAAGTTGTACAACGAATTCTCCAGCGGTAGAAAGGATGCCACGGCCATCCGTGATTTTGCGAGGATGCTCTACGACCGCAACCCAGAGCGGTTCAAAGCAATGCTGCTTTTTGGTGATGCCTCTTTCGACAGCCGTGATATTTACAAACTTGGCGGCGACTACGTGCCAACACTTGAGACTCCGCTCTCGGTTAGCCCGATTTTCTCGTACCCAACTGACGACTACTTCACGCTGCTGAGTGATGGTGAGGGGCAAAACCTAAGCACTGGCTCCCTCGACATTGCAGTGGGTCGCCTCCCTGTGAAGGATGAAGGCGAAGCCAAGGGCGTTGTGGATAAAATCATTCAGTATGACATTGAACCACAAAACCTCCGGGACTGGCGCAATCGAATCGCTTTCGTTGGCGACGACGAGGACAACAACCTGCACACAGGCGATGCAGACCACATCGCCGTGAAAGTGGCGGAAAAGAATACCAACCTCAACATCGACAAGGTCTACCTCGATGCCTTCCCGCAAGTCTCAACTTCTGGTGGCCCAAGGGTGCCGTTGGCCACAGAGGCTATCAACAACAACATTTTCAAAGGAGCCTTGGCAATGGTTTATCTCGGCCATGGCGGCACGAGGGGCTGGACGCAAGAACGGGTACTAAAGATCGAGGACATCTTGAGCTGGCGCAACTTGGAGAAGATGCCCATCATCATCACGGCCACTTGCTCCTTTGCTGGGTACGACGACCCAGCCACCACGACCGCCGGCGAACTTTGCCTGTTGAATGAAAAAGGCGGTGCCATTGCATTATATACTACTGTGCGACCAGTCTTTGCCAGCAGCAATGCAGAGCTGACAGAAAAAGCGGTTGACACGCTTTTTTACAAACTAAACAACCAGCGACCTACCATCGGTGAAGTGTTGAGACTGAGCAAAAACAAGCTTGGCAACGATTCGAATACCCAGAAATTTACCCTGCTCGGCGACCCCATGCAAAAGTTGGCCCTGCCAAACCACCAAGTGGTGACGACCAAAGTGAACGATCACCTTTTGTCAGACCCGGAGAAATTGATTGACACCATCAAGGCATTCCAGAAGGTGACCATCGAAGGAGAGGTACACGACGATGCAGGCAAGCTGCTCACCAATTTTAATGGCGTAGTGTATCCAACCATCTACGACAAGTCCATCAAATACCGCACCCTCGGCCAAGACGCTGGAAGCCCACTCTTCGATTTTGACCTTCAGAAAAACATCATCTTCAAAGGTCGGGCAAGCGTTACAGGTGGCAAGTTCAAGTTCACTTTCGTCGTACCGAAGGACATAGACTACAATTTCGGCACCTGCAAACTCAGCTACTACGCTGCCGACGAGGGGCAAATGGAAGATGCCGCTGGAAACTACCGCAGCATCATCGTAGGGGGCACTGACGATAATGCCCTTGCCGATGATAAAGGCCCCGAAGTGGAGGTGTTTATGAACAACGAAAGCTTTGTGTACGGCGGCGTTACGAGCAAAGACCCCGTCCTGCTGGTTAAACTGGCTGATGACAACGGCATCAACGTCATCGGCAATAGCGTTGGGCACGACTTGGCAGGTATTTTGGATGATAATTCGCAAAACACGTACAACCTCAACGATTTTTACGAGGCTGCGCTCGATGACCATACAAAAGGCGAGGTGCGCTACCCCTTCTACTCCCTCGCAGAAGGACGGCACCAAATCAAAATACAAGCTTGGGACATAGCGAACAACCCGGCTGAGGGCTACACGGAGTTTGTAGTGGCCAGCTCGGAAGGCGTTGCATTGAAGCACGTACTGAACTACCCCAATCCGTTCACCACCGCCACTTGCTTCATGTTTGAGCACAACCAAGCAGGCCAAGAGTTGGATGTGATGGTGCAGATTTACACTGTTTCTGGGCGGTTGATAAAAACTTTGGAGGAAAGAATAATTTCAACGGGTTACCGTTTAGGGAACGGCGAATGCATCCAATGGGATGGAAGGGACGACTACGGCGACCCGCTTGCCAAGGGGGTTTACCTCTACAAGGTAAAAGTCAGGAGTGCCAACACCGGCGATGTACTGCTGGAAGGCGAGAGCGACTTTGAAAAACTAGTGATTTTGAAATGATTGATAAGCCTTGATTTTTGAGGCATTTGTTAAAACCAACATGCTTCATTCATCTTCGCTGCGCTATATTTGCAAACTTTTTCTTAAAAAAACTGAATTCATCTCATGAAAGGTTTACGATTTACGATAGCCTGCTTTACCCTAATTGGCTTGTTCACTTCGAGCAACGTGAGCGCCCAATGCTTCAAAGATACGGATGGCGTCTGGAGGAATCCAGATGGCTCTGACTGCACAAATACCATCCTCACAGCCGTGCCGTTCCTGCGCATCGTGTCCGATGCTCGTTCTGGGGCCATGGGAGATGTGGGCATTGGCCTTTCCCCAGATGCCAACGCCATGCACTTCAACCAGTCGAAATTGGTGATGGCAGAAAACCCGTTTGGCATCTCAGCGACTTACACCCCTTGGCTTCGCTCACTTGGCCTCAACGATGTGTACTTGGCCTACCTCACAGGGTACTACAAAATTGACGACAACCAAGCACTTGGCGCTGGTCTGCGCTATTTTTCGCTCGGCGATATCAATTTCACAGATGAAAATGGCAACCCAATTGGGACTGGCAATCCCAACGAGTTTGAGGCAACTGTTGCTTATTCTCGGAGACTTTCTGAAAAATTCACTGCTGCTGTTGGCGCAAAGTTCATCTTTTCAAATCTAGCTAGCGGCCAGTCAGTAGATGGGCAGGTCATCGAAGCTGGAAAGGCTGGTGCTGCCGACTTCTCGTTCACTTACGACACTGACCTTGAGGTAAATGGCCGCAAGAGCGACTTGACTGTTGGCCTCGCCATTACCAATATCGGTTCCAAAATCACCTACACCAACGCTGCAAATGGTCAGCGAGATTTCCTTCCGACCAACTTTGGCCTTGGCGGAGCTTGGACCTTTAGTTTCGACGACTACAACAGTTTCACAGTTGCAGCCGACATCAACAAGTTGCTGGTACCAACCCGCTGCTTCGATTGTGACGATGACGGCGATGGCATACTCGACTGGCGTCAGGAATCCCCAATTTCTGGCATTTTTAGCTCATTTAGCGACGCACCAAACGGTTTTGACGAGGAATTAAAGGAATTGATGTACTCAGTTGGTGTTGAGTACTGGTACGACAAGCAGTTTGCGGTGCGTGCTGGCTATTTCACAGAAAGCCGCACCAAGGGAGACCGCCACTTCTTTACGGTTGGTCTTGGCTTGAAGTACAACATCTTTGGCTTGAACTTCTCATACCTCGTGCCAACCACCAATCAGCGAAACCCGCTGGACAATACACTGCGTTTCTCGCTACTCTTTGACTTTGGCTCTATCGGAGAGGTTATGGTAGAGAACTAATAGCAACATAGTTTTGACCGCTAAGTCTGGCACAACAAAAAAGGGCAAGGATTTTTTAAATCCTTGCCCTTTTTTTGTTTTAGCCGTTCCACTTTGTTTTCCTTTTCACAAAGAATGGGAACCCCCATTAGCTTTGGATTATAGGCAAAAAAAAAGTCGTGTCCTTTGACACGA
>CAYTZS010000122.1:0-16850 GCA_964442355.1 uncultured Saprospiraceae bacterium
ATACTGTCAAAGAACTTTGTTGTCCTAATTTTCAGGGGTGCGTAATGTCAGTTACTTATGTGAAACCATAACATTTTGAATTTTATGACTGGGTAGTCTTTATCGAATTTAAGAAACCCAGTAGTTTCATTGCAGATGTTTCTATCTATTTCTTGCCCTGAAACCTCTACTACAAACAAAAGCGGGCTGTTGTCAATTCCACTAAGTTTGTATGCTTTTCCAAGATAGCTATTGAGTTCGTCTTTATCCATTTCTTTAATGTATTACTTTTACCCTGCCGCAGCACAGACAATGGTCTGCTTTTGCGATTGGTACGGGCTAATGTGCTGATTTTCAGCCAGCTAATTCAGTTAGTGAATTAGGTTTTGAAACAAGTGTTTCTGAGATTTTCTTGTAGCGCAGCCAAATCTGAATTTGACTGAACCCAAGAAAGACCTCAAAGAGAATGCAATTTTAAGTATTCTTTTCATTTCTAATACAAAAAGTGGAGGCTCGTGAAAACGGGCGACAGCCCTAACGCCGATGGTGTGTACGCAAGAGCAATATGACATTCCACGCATTGCCAAGTGCTGCGGCTTTTTTATCATGAAAGCGAAACAAGATTGGTTCAAACGAAAAGGCTATCTGCACATCACTCCCAAGCTCGACCCGAAAGAGAATGGTCGCCTCCGTAAGTTCATCACCACTCCAGCTTACATTTCTCGTCACGCCTTCTTTCCGCTGATGTTTCGTTCCCTTTCTTTTCGGCGCTATAAAAAGATAGCGGATGAAAACGGCGACCACTACAGAAGTCATGTGGATGGTGATGGCAAGTCAACCCGAAAAAAGCGCCCTATTCATTATGCCACGCATGTTGATGCAGCCATTTACTCCTACTACGCCGAGCAGTTGTCAAAACAATACGAGCAGTTGCTATCACAAGAGGCAGCATTGAGCTGTTGCATTGCTGCTTATCGTAGAATCCCCATTGGTGATGGGACAGAACGCTGCAAATCCAATATTGACTTTGCCAAAGAAGTCTTTGACGAAATCAAGCAGAGGGGCAATTGCGTAGCAATGGCTTTCGACATAGAGAGTTTTTTCAGCAACCTTGACCATGATTTGCTCAAGCAGGCTTGGCAATGTGTTCTGAATATTGAAAGATTGCCAGCCGACCACTTCAATGTCTTCCGCTCAGTCACCAAATTCTCCTACATTCGATATGATGACTTGCGGGCAGGTCAAACTAAACGTTCTGGTTTGGATGAAAGGAGGCTCGCAAAATTGCGTCAAAAAGGAATTGAGGCTTTTTTTGAAAATGCTGCTGAGTTTCGACAAGCTGTCCGTGAAGGGAGTATCAGGGTCTTCAAAAACCAACGCCACGATGAAGCGGAACCGGGCAAAAGAAAAGTCAGGGGCATCCCGCAAGGTTTACCAATCAGCGCTGTTCTCGCTAATATCTACTTGCTGGAATTTGACAAAGCCCTGTTAGAAGAAGTGGTCAAAAAGCGTGGCGGTTTTTACTGCCGTTACTCTGATGACATCGTCGTCGTCTGTTCCGAGAATGAATACAAAGCAGTAAAATCCTTTGTCGAAAGCCAAATACAGCAATCTCTTTTGAGTATTTCTGCCTCAAAAACTGAGGTGTCGGTTTTCAGACATGTTAGTGAGAAATTGGTTGTACATCAGGTTGCCCAAAACGGTTCATTACGTCAAAATGTGCCTTTCACCTATCTCGGATTTGATTTTTATGGTGACAAAGCATTGATAAAAAGCGCCAACCTCGCCAAGTTTTACCGCCGTATGCTTCAAGGGGTGAAAAAGGCTCATCAACGACGCTTAAAAGTACAGGAAAAACAAAGGTTATTTGAATTGCCACCATTTTTTCTTAAACGGCTATTGAAGCAATTTTCACCAGCAGGAAGCAACCCTGGGAAGGCTATTGTCCAAAGAACTGTTTGGCGCAAAAATGAATTTGGCGTTTTTTCACCTGTTCAAAAAGATGCCTATCGAAAGCGACATGGCAACTTCTTCACTTACGCCCACAAAGCAGCCAATACGATGCAGCAAGAAGGTATTAAGCACCAGATGAGAGGATGGAGAAGTATTCTTTTTTCTGCCATTCGAAGAGTATCCAATTTACAATAAATTATCCAAAGCCCAGGTTCAGATAAGGTCTTTGGCTTGAACACAAGTTCAAAATCAACTACACCAGTACCCACGACTGGCCTTTTCACACCTGCCGCCGCAGGTGCTTCAATATCCTTTCTGCCCGGTGGATAAGTTCCAGTTCCTTGTTGTAGCCTGCCAATTGGAGCAGGGCTTTCTCTATGGGTTCTGTGGCTTCATAACGGTTGGCACCTTCCCGTTGGTTCTTGGAAAACCAACCGACAGCGTTGACGGTCGTTCCAGCAATCTTGGCGGCTTGTTCGAGGTAGCCCGTGGGCAGTAGGCGTTGTTCAATGAGTTCGGCAACGCTGAGGTGGGAAAAGTTGAGCGGCTTGGGGCGGGTGGCTATGACGCTGGTCATCTCCTCCGCACGGCTGATGAGGGCTTCTTGGGTCTCGATGGCGGCGCTCTGCCCCTTCAAGGCTGCACGAATAGAAGTCAGTGCCAAACCCGTCTCCTCCGCAAACTTGGTGGTGAAGCCAAAGGGAAAGATGCCAGCTTTGTTCAACTGGGCCAACAGGGAACGGAGCGTTTCGGCGTTCAGGGAGGAGTATTGCTTTTTCATGGCGTTTGTTTGCGCAAAAGAACAAAGAAAAAGGCCAGGTTGCAAATTTGTGGCGAGAATACCGCCCGATACGGACGTTGTCAAACCATGCAAAATTCCGCACGGTTAATGGAGACAGTCAAAACCAAACCTGTCCGGTTGGTCGGTCTGTCAACTGAAATCCCTCGAAATCGAGAGGTTAAAATACCGTTTTAAGGCTTGATAAAAGTTCGTCAAATCTTCACCCCTACCCTTTCTTCCCTGGCAATCCCTTCAAAGTTGGCAAATTGGCAAGTATCTGCATCTGGTAAACGGCAATTTCGTTCAGCTTGGCCGCCCGTTCGTCCTGGCTCAACCCTTCCCGGATGAGTTCGGCGTTAATGGCTTCGAGGTTGGCAAGGATGATGAGCTGTTCTGGCGAGGCATGGTCACGCATGTTGCCCTTCCCCTCCGGGTTGGCCACTTTCCATTGATGGGCGGTCATGCCGAAAACGGCAACATTTAACACGTCTGCTTCGCTGGCGAAGTAGAAACCTTCACGCCGGGAGTGCCAGTCAATTAGCGGCACCAGGTTGTTGCGCACGGCATCGGTGTGAAGGTGGTAGTTGACCTTGGTGAGCAGGCGACGGACGTCCCAATGCAGGGCATCCCGGCGCTCCTCTTGCAAACGCTGGAACTCTTTGATGAGGTAAATCTGGAAGGTCGGACTGAGCCAATAGCAGAACTGGATGGCAATGTCCTTGTGCGCAAAAGTGCCACCATAGCGCCCAGGCTTTGCGAGGATGCCAATGGCATTGGTCTCTTCCAGCCATTTTTTCACAGAAAGTCGGAAGGCGTTGCTCGTCAGGTTCATTCTAATCCTGTCATATCCGACAGGATTAAAACCGGTGTTATGCAGCAGCTCCCAAGCGCCGAGAAACTCGACCGTATTGCCGAGCCGCAGCCAGTTGAGGATGAAGTAGTCGGAATTGCGCTGTTCTTCATTGTCCACAAAACCTTTGGCTATGTCGGTCAGCGAGACATAATCCGCTTCGTTTTGGCTGAAGATGGTGATGGCAGTTCCCTTGACGTTGAGGGTACTTTTCATAAACCAATCAAGTGTTTGCTTTTTAATTCCTCCGAATTACTTGCGTGAATCTTCGATTTCGGGGGAATTAGAATCGGTTCGATTCAAAAAACACAGGCAAAACTACAAGTAGTTTTGCCTGCATCTAAACACAAATGTAGCTACCGCATTTCAACCGCCGACATTTGAAGGCTTTGAAAATTCAGCTTCCGCCACCAACACAGCTTCAAGAAAAACGGGGAGGCATCGAGGGCGCAAGGCATGAACCCTTCCGGCAATTGAACCAGTCCTGACATCGGCACGTCGAATTCATAGGCACACTCCGCCGGATACCCACAGTTGAGGGACTCATAAACGGCAATGGAGACAATGCCCGTGAATGCTCCGCTCAATGGCGTAACGGTCATCGTCTCCGCCTGCGGGTCAATGACGGCTTGGAACATGCCGGGGTAGGAAAACGCCCAATTGAAGGACATGAAGTAGGAGCATTGGCACTTGTGCGGCTGCACCTGTGCGAATGCCGAAAATGCGAGCAGGGCAAACCCTGCGAGGGAGAGTGGTCTTTTCATATAGCACAAATTTTGAGTTTACAGTTTGACAGAGGGCAGTCAGGTCAGGTCCTTACAGGATGACAAAAAGCGGGACTGCCAACTGTCCTTCGTTCCCAGAAGATGGTCTGTTCGACCCGGATGTTGTGGCCAGTGGATTCGTGGTGGGCGATGGCGTCGTAGGCGGCGTTGCTGCCTTGCCATCGGGCTTTGCAGTCCTTGCAGTAGCCAATGGTGGATACCCCGACATCCCGCCGGGGCGCTGTAGAGGCGGGTTGGTTCATAGCACAGAATAGTTTGATGATGACTTAAGGTATAAAGTTAATGGTTGTTTAGGAATGTTACAATCAGGTCAATTTCAGGTAAAGAGAAAAAAAATAAAAATGGAGTTGACTAACAACTCAACATTTTTTATCTTTGCTCCAGAAATCAAACCACCACCATGAAAGAAACTTTTGGAAAGCTACTTAAAGACTTGCGTCGGGAAAAAAATGTCAGCCAACGCGAGTTGGCTGAAAAGATAGGTGTTGACTTTTCATACATCAGCAAAGTTGAAAATGATCGCCTGCCGCCACCTGCCGCCGAGACTACTATGAAAATTGCCAGGGTACTTGGTATTCCGGTCGAAGAACTGCTATCACATGGCAACAAGCTGCCTTTGGATTTAAAAGATATGTTGGGTTCAAATGCTGCTGCTTTGAAGTTCATGAACGCAGCGAGGGATATGCAGTTATCAAAAGATGAATGGGGGCTGTTGACGGAAAATTTAAAAAGACTCAGATGAAAGGTCGCAGCAAACAAATGGACTTGTTTGGCGGCACTCTCTTCGAGGAAGAGCTGCCACCAAAAAAGATAGCACAAACCCCTACCCCATCCGTAGAGTGGTCCTTTTCAAGGAGGGGTACGTTGGAGACCTGCCCCCGCAAATACTACTACCAGTATTACGGTGGGAAACAGGAGAAACGCGGCTCGCCAAAAGAATTGGACAGCATCCGTTTTATGAAAATGCTGTCCAACCAGCATTTGGTGAGCGGCAAAATTGTCCATTCGCTTATTCGCCTTTTTCTAACGAAAGCTCAAGAAGGGACAATTTACCCGTTGGATTTTTTGAAGAAAATGGCGAGAGAGAGTGTTACCAATTCAATTGTTTATACTGAGAACTACCAGCAGGGTGATGAGAAAAAAAATCCATACCTACACCTGCTACAAGAGGTGTTCGAAGAACGTGAAAACTACGAAGTAACCTATCAGGAGGTTATAGACAAGACCTCAACACTGCTTGAGAATTTCTATCAATCTGAGGTTTTCAAGCCTTTTGTCGAAGCTGGCAAAAAGCCTGGTGCATTCGCTGAAAAAAAGTTCAAGCTGCCACTCGATGACCACACAAAAGTTTCCGGCGAGGCCGACCTTGCCTTTTGGCAGGATGGCCATTTCCTGATTTGCGACTGGAAAACCGGGAAGGTGGACGATGGGGATGATTCCATGCAATTATTAACCTATACCTGGTGGGCGATGGACACCCAAAATGTCCCTTTGGATAAGGTCAAGCTTTACAAAGCCTACCTGTTCGAAAATGAGGTCAAGGAGTTTAGGCTTTCCGAGCGGGAATTTTACATGAACAAAATAGCCATCCGTCAAAGCGCCGATGTGATGCTGGAAATGGCGGAGTTTGGGGAAGAAGGTGATTGGTCAGCCTTCACTCCCTGCAATCAACGAAAAATCTGCGCATTATGCCCTTTTCAAAAAATCTGTCAATGAACATGGAAGTAAATATCAAACTTTTGGAGACAGGGAAACACACCTCCCAAGATGTCAGGGTAGTTCAGTTGAAAGGAGACCGATTGAACGATGAAGCAATCCAAAGGGTGTGCTCCAACCTTCGGAACATCTATGGGTTGGGAGCCATACCTTATCAACGGGATTCGGAAAACCAATCGCTGCTGGTGCTTTCTAAAAAATCGTTGCACGGCAGCAAACTGAAAGAAGGAAACTGGGTAGTGGAACTGGAAGACAACGAAGACTTCATCACCCTATCCTACCGAAATCTCAGTGACAGGAAGTGGCTCGCTGACTTGCTGATGACAGCCATGTATGCCCGGCTCGAAAAAGGCACACGCTTTTGGCGGATGGACACTCCAAAAATATGGTATGAAGAAACACCATTTAAAACCGATAGGGATATCAGCGCTTACCGCAGATACAGTGCCTCCAGCATGGATATTGAAGGAGAGGGCATCGGTATTTCAGTACATGTCGAGACTGCTTTTTTTACCAACCGTTCTGTGCAAGATTACTTTTCAAGCGGGCGTGAAGAGCGGTTTATGAAGCTCACCAGTAGGCAGGAGGGGTCGAAGGGAACTTTGTTGTACCGATTGGGTGAAAAACACCTGAAATGCTATTTCGTAACCTATTGCCAAGGGGTCACCTGTGGCACTACCCAGCCCATGACTATTGAGGGAGAACGGTACGAAAACCTCTTTGATTACTATCGCCGCAAATATCCTTCCGTGCTGGTTACGCCCGAAGACAGGGTGGCCAAAGTGTCGTTTAGCGGGAGTATGTCAGATGCTGTTTCCGTTCCAGCAAACATGCTTTACGTAAGGGTGATGAATGATGCTTTGACGGGAGAGTTGAAACAGGTGGACAAAATCATCCCTTCCGAAAGAGCTGACTTAGAAGATATTTTTTGGCGGGAAGTCGGGGCAACTCCTTTTCAATATTCCACCTTGAAGGTTCAACGAGGTTACTGGAAACCAGACACAAACAAGCGTTTTCATATTTCATTGCCAACCGTGCTTTGCAATAAAGACAATCGTGTCGCTGCACCAGCGAAAGCCACACCCGATACCCACAATAATCATTTCAGGCAAGTTAAGCATACTTTTGACAACGTGGGATGCTATCATGTGCCACCCGGCATCTCCAGGGTAATTCATTTTGCCATCCCAGAACAAGTACCGGAGAAAATCCGGGAAAGGCTTGCTGATGACTTGTGCAAGAAGATTTCTTTCCTTACCGGAAAAGAAATTACCGCCGAAATACTGACCTATCGCTACAGCAAGCTTGAGGTTTTCGTGCCACTTAAATCCTTGCAATCAGGCATGGTGGTTTTTGTGATGAACGAAGAGCCAGAAGCGTACTATGAAGTAGAAAAAGAACTGAAACACTTGCCAATCAAAAGGATAGCCGATGTTACGCTGTTAACCCAATGGGAAAACATACAACATGGCAAAGAAAGGCGATGGAATTCCTTCATAGAGCTTTGTGCTTACGATGTCGTTGTCCAAATGCAATGCATCCCCTATCTACCTGACCTTACCACCTCTTATGATGGTATGCTGGTTATTGACGTTGGGGAAAAAGCCAAGTTCTTCGGGGTTTCCTTGATGATTAACAGACAAGAAGGCAGAAAGGCAATACCCGTTTTTATTTCGAATACCCACCATAAGCCGGACAGCAAAGAGAAAGAACGCATAAATGCGAGACAACTCGAACGAAGAATCGTTGACACTTTTAATGAAGCTCGCATGAAGGCGCGGTTTGCAGCATTGCGCTCTGTACTGGTCGTTCGTGACGGAAAGCTGTGCGGGGATGAAAATCAAGGCATAGAGGCTGCCCGACAATTTTTGATACAAGCGTGCGTACTTGCTCAGGACGCAAGATTTGACCTTATTGATTTGCACAAAACTTCGCAAAAGGAAATCCGTCTTTCGCAGTCGTGGAACGATGGCATTGGCAATGTCCTCGAAGGAACCGGAGTTATACTCGATAGCAAAACATTTGTACTTTCTACCACGGGGGCTGGGACGCTGCGCATAGGTACAGCTCATCCATTATTGGTTGAAGTAAAAAGCGGGAACGTACAGCTATTGGATGTGGCTGAATACCTCCACCAAGCGGCACAATTCAATTTTGGTAGCCCACAGGTTGCCCAAAGACTTCCGTTTCCCGTGAAGGAACTGGACGACAAACTCAAGACAAAGCAATTTCAACACATCCCAGTCAGGGGTTAAAAAATCGCATCATGGAAGCAAAATGGTTATCGGTTCAAAGTTTTTTCAGAAACCAAAGCCTGATAAGTGCCATCAATGCGCTTTGCATCCATTGGAAACTCCAAATGGAGGGTATCGAAGACGAGGAAGATGAGGAGGACGTCAAGGAAGCAAGGATATTGATACGGGACTTTTTGGTCGAGTTCGACCGCCAGGTGGCAAATTACGAGCGCAGCATGTTTCAAATCCTGCCCGGTGTTGACCCCCGGCAATTTGCGCTTGTTAAGCGCTTTGTCTCTGCAAAACGCAGAAAAGACTTTTCCTCGGTCACTTTCAAGGATAAACCTGGAAAGGTCATTGAACTATTGGACAATGAAAACCCAAACAACCTTGAACCCTTGGTGAGCGCGCTTACGGAACTGCGCATCCTGCTCGAAGAGCACAACCAAGCCGACGTTCAAAACTTAGTGCCGGAGATTTGATGAAAGACATTTTAATCAGACACAACCTCGCCCTCAAGCAACAAGTAGGCATTTTGCTCGAAACAGCCGAGGGTAAAGACGCCCCGCGTGAACTGGAATTGTACAAACAATGGTTGCTCAGTTTTCTGGGGCAGGTAAACACTCGCATAGACAAAAACCTTCGCAAGTTGGAAAAGAACGTTGCCAGTATTTTGCCAGACATTCTGAGCTATACTGAAGAAGTCAGCCAACAGGTAAGATTGTTGAGCACTTACTACATACCGCCTATACATCGTAGCATCCATTCCGACAAAATTGCACTTAAGCTGCTGAAATGGCTTCACGAAAGGCATGATAAATCCGTATCCATTCCATTCGCCATTTCGGATGGCGCGTTTGGCATTTACCCTACTGTTCCAACGCTCTATTATCTGCCAGCCACCGACCAAAAAGGATTGCTCTATCTGCCTTTGTTTTTTCACGAGTTTGGACACCTTTTGTTCAAACTCCACAAACCTGAAATGGACGACTTAGTGCGAGAAATACAATTGGGCATCGAAGAATTCAATCGCCCTACTTACGTACACAACGACGACCGTAGTGCAGAGGAATTCAAGAACGTGGAGGCTATCGTCAACACTTGGTATAAATGGGTGCAAGAATTTTTTTGCGATGCGGTGGGGCTTGTCATCGGTGGGGAGAGCTACCTATATGCCTTTTCTGGCTATTGCCAAATGGGGGGAAGGGACGAGTTTCACCAAAGGAAGGAAGACCTGAACGGTCGCACACACCCCGTAACGCTTATCCGGGTTCACCTACTGGTCAAGCGGGCAAGGAAATTGGGCTACCACGACGCAGCCGATAGGGTCGAAAACGAATGGCGGCAACTGCAAAGACAATACATAAAAACCCCAGAGTATTTTGGCTACTACGCCGATGAGTATGAACCTATTGTTGAGGAAAACCTTGACTACATGCTCGAAGAAGCCAGTCCCTACCTCTTCGATGCTTCCGAAGATTCTCCAGTTCACATACTTAACGATGCCTGGGCCGAGTTTTTGGAACGCCCTCAAAAGTTTTCGGATTGGGAAAGGGAAGCGATACGAGCCTACCTTGGCTAAACCTTACCTGTTGGCAATAGCAACGAGGACGGTGTTGGGTTCTTTTTTGGTGGGTGGTATTTTCCCAAAGTATCGTTACAGTTTTCAAACTTGCTCCCTTATTTGTACTTGCAGTTGAAGCCTTGCCCTAATTTGCTCATAAATCTCAATCTGAGAATTTGCGGGAATGGCAAAAGTGGCAGCCAAGGCATATCGAATTTTTTCAGATTTTGGTAGGGCTGGGGCATCCTCTTTGCAGTTCACCTTCACCCTCAACGATGCGCTTTCGACAAAGGCATCCGCTCCCCTACCTTTAAGTACAAGATGTTGTACAGTGCCGTTTCCCGTCGTTTTGAAATCAAAAATATCTTGCGACAAGTTTAGTTCTGTTTGGCCATTGTTGGCCATGTTTTCCAAAAAAAGGTGAGCCTTCCTGTATTTGGAAGATTGAAAATGCAGAGGTGATATCCAAGCCAAAGTCAGAACGATGTTCTTCTCGATGTCCACACCGTTCAGCGCTTCGGGTAGTGGAATAAAAAATTCATGTGCTTCCTCTTTTGCCAATTCACCGTGACCCAGTATCGTCACCCGTTTGGAAGTTGAGAACAATGAAATGGCTTCGTGGACTTTCCCGTATCCCAAAAAAGGATGGGTATGCCTCTTCACTTGGTTAGCCTTTACTCTTTCGGTCAAAATATCTTTATAAACCCTGTCAGCTCCTGACCAATGCGCCCCATGCACCAACAAGGACTTTATCATGACAGGAAAATATTCCGTCGGAATGGGACTGTCGAGCTTTTCAGTGTTCAGCTTTTCCAACATCTGGTGGATGAGAATAGCCTGTCGTGTGGCAAGTGCTGTAGAGTTGCTCGTGCCAATGGAGTACCCCTCGGCATTAGTTGCTCCATTTTGGCCTGGCATCGCGCTTTTGATTCCGGGAGGATGCTGGGCAATGCCATTTGGATAATACACTTTTATTTGACCGTTCAGTGGGCTTTGTCTTCCCATGACCCGGCCACCCGGCAGTAAAACTTCTGGTTTGACGGAACGGTCGAAACCAAAGCCAACCCTTGAGTAAGGAGCAGGCATAGCTTCGTTTTCAAAAATCAGTTTTACGTTATAAATCTCTGGAGGCACTCCGCAGCCATCGGTGTTGGTAGCGCCAACGGTGAGGGCATTGATGGATTCCCCTGGACTAAGGATGCGCCGACCATTCCGCCCCTGTTCAAACTGACGTTGCACAGCCAATTCCCGCTCCGCAATTGACAACGGCTCGTTATCCTCATTTACTGAAGGAATGAAAATGTCGTCAACTTGATTCCCTGCACTGACCACGAACAACACATTATACTTGTAGGACAACCAATCCAACACTTTCGCCCAAATACCCATTGTGTACAAAAAAGGACGGTCGGGGTCGCCAATAGCCAAATTGATGACCTTGACATTTGGCGTAGTCGGAGCTTCACCCGTATTGGGGTCACCCTCTTTCATCCGCTTGACGGCACGGATTAGCAGGTCAGCAAACAGCCTGGTTTCGGGCAATTTTTCTACCCATTGGTTGCCTTCTTGTTTGAGACGAAGTATGGGTCGGACATAAAGTCTGGAGCCAATGGCTTCCTCCTCATTATTGTGGTCACCATGAATGATGAGAGAGGCCATGCTCGTACCATGCAGGCGATAATTGGCGAGATAATTTTCTTCCAGTCCATCCGGGTCATCTATAGTCAAACGGTCGTAAAGGCGGGCATGGTTCGCAATGGGTAGCCCATCCAACAAAGCGGCTATTGATTCAGTCAAGCCATCAGGAGGCGGGACATCGCTGCCAGAACCAGGTTCCGGCAACCCTTCCTCTTCCGGCAGCGAAGACACGAGTTGACCAACAGGACGAAAAGCTAAAGCCACCGAGGATTTCAGGAAACTGACGTCGGTATTTTCGCTCATATCGGCAAAACTTGAAGCAGGTGCCTGTGCAATCAGTCCATGATAATGTAGTTCAGGAATGGTCAATTCCGAACCAGTTATGATTGAACCGCCCGCCTCCTGTACTGCCTGTCTGAAAACATTTAAGGTATTTTGATTGAAGATACCGTCGGCGTCCTTGTACACCAATTCAACTTCGAAATTGACCAGTTCATCAGGAGAGGTGTATTGTTGGAGATACTCTCTGATACCCGGTTCGAGCAAACGGTCTTTAACGCTGTAAGGGCGGATGTCCGCTAAGACTTGGAACAAGGTTTTGTATTTTCCTTTTCCACGAGGTAAGTCAATATTAGCCTGATATTTTTGCCAGAGGCTTCGCAGCTCTGCAAGAGCCGCTTGATTGGCAAGTGAGAGGAACACTCTTTTGGGAATTGACTGGGTCACCAACTCATTCTCCGCATTGTAAAATTCAAACTCGTCGTCCATTTCCAACTTCCCATCGTATTCCCCCAAGAATTCCATGCCTTCGGTTAGACGGATTGCGGAGAAAAAATCATCCATTGTGCCAGCGATTTCCATCACCAGCACCATTTCGGGTATCTGACCTGTCATACCGTCAGCGAGGGCAGCTTCTTTTCGCAGCCATGCTTGTTCAAGCTCCGTCAAACGCTGCTCAATTCGGACTGCTTGCCGTTGTTCATTGGTGGAATAACCACCGCCGCCCCTACCTGATAGCGTACCACGGGTAGAAGTAGTTGGTTTTGGAAACAATAAATGAGGGAGGTTTGCCATGCTGTTTTGAATGGATTTTTTGGGAACGGTCAAAAAAGATGACCCGTCGCCATTATTTTACAGACTTCAACTGGCTTTGGGCAATGGCCTTTAAATTACCTTCAGGAAGGGAAAGAACATATTTCCGCTGTATGTCCAGTAAAAAGTCAATTATCTCAGAATAACTGCGCCCAACAAGCTTTTTTGCAAACTGGACGGAGCTAACACCGAATTTTTTTGGAAAGCGCTTTTCAAATTCCTGCACTACCTTCTCAATGGCACTTTCGGAGGGTTTTCCCAACTCAATCTTTATCTGGAAACGCCGCCACACAGCCCTATCGAGTAGTTCGGGGTGGTTGGTTGCCGCTATCACCACTACATAGCTGGGAAGCTCGTCCATTTGCAGCAAAAGGGAGTTTACAAGGCGTTTAATCTCTCCTGTCTCGTGCGTATCGCCCCGCTCTTTGCCAATGGCATCAAACTCATCGAAAAAAAGGACGCAATGTTCCTGCGATACATATTCCAGCAACTTGGAAAGGCGAGAGGCTGTTTCTCCCAAATAACTTGTGATAATGCCGTCATACCGTACCCGGTAAAAGGGAACCATCAGTTCAGTGGCAATTGCTTCTGCAAGGGAAGTCTTACCGTTTCCGGGAGCGCCTGTCAACAAGATTCGGTGTCTGGGTTCGAGGTTGTGCGAGCGCAACAAGTCGCTGCGGTATTGCTCTTGCACAAATTCGCTCACAGTTTGCAATGTGACCTCCTCAAGGTATAGGTCTTTCAATGAAACCTTCGGAGCACTTTTGTAGAGGAGTTTTTCGATTTGTGAACTTGCCGAGCCATTAACAGCTCCATTTCCATTGACATAAGGCTCGGGCTGTTTTTCCACCATCACCTCTTGCAAGCGGTCCGCCAATTGATGATGTTGTTTGCCCTTTTCCTCGGCAATAATAGCTTGGACAGTCTTTTTGAAAAGATGCCTATCACCGGAAGAACCGGATTGAACAAGTTTCACTAAAAGGTCTGACCGTGCCATTTTTTATCGTTGAATAGTTCACAAAGGTATGTGATAAACCCTGAAAAATGAACGAATTTGTTTGATGACAGTTCCTTCAACGAGAAAAATGGGCGAAGTTTCGTACCTCTCCCTCTACCCCCGCCACCTCCATCTCCTTCCGCATCACCGCCAGTTCCCCCTCCAAGAACGCCTTCTGCTTTGGCAAAAACTCCTGTGGGGAAATCCTCGCAGCATCATAATCGGCTTGGATGAGCACGAACAATTGGCGGTCAATCTCCTGCACCCGGCGCATGGTTTCGAGTTCGAGCAGGAGCAGGGCGTAGCGGTGCAGCAGGCGGTCAAGTTCGCGGTGGGCTTTTTCGCGGTCGAGCGCGGCGCTGGCCGCGAGGCTTTCGCGTTTTGCGCTGAGGTCGCGGTCGCGGCGGCGGGCATTTAGCACCTGACCTATCGAGAAGGAGAGGGTTGGGCGGGGCGCATTGTCGAATCGGATGTCACCGTCCGGGCCGCTCTTGGCGATGGGCGTGTAGCCGATGCCCACGGAGGGGAGGTAGTAGAGCCAGTTGCCCTTTTTGGATTCGTCGAACTCGGCGAGCTGGGCGGCAAGCTGGCGGTCGAGGAAAGTGTCGAGGGCAGCATGGAGGGAGTCGGCAGCGGGCAACTGAGAATGGGCAGCGGGCAGCGCAAGCGCCGCAGCAAGGAATAGCACAAACGGTTTCATCGGACAAATTTTTCCCAAATATCGCCTTTTCCCGCATCAATCCTCCGGGTAGCGACCATCCTTCCTGAAAGGCAGCCGTTCCATTTTCAGCACCTCCACGCTGGGGAAGCCGAACTCCTCCCCCACCCTGCCCTCGATGCGGTAGATGCCCTTGCCCCGGAACGGCGACAGCTTCAGGAAGGCTGGGAAATGCACCGTGTCGAAGAAGCGCCCCTCCCGGTCGAGCCAAGTACCGAAGCACATCAGTTCGCCCTTTACCGTCCGCACGTCCTTCCGGCAGACGTAGTAGCCCGTCAGCGTGGCCATGCGCCCGACGGAGCCGGAAAGGTGTTCCGCCAATATGCCGCCGAAGGCAGCCAATGGGTCGGCCAACAGGTCGAAGGGCGAGCGGAGCGGGAAGCCGAGCAGTTCTATCTCGTCGAAGGACTGGTCGAATTCGCTTTCTTCCAGCGTCGGCAGCTCGTAGTTGCCGTTGCCGAGGGAAACCTCCTCGGCGGCGAACAGCAGCCCGCTCGGCTCGAACCGTTCCTTGGGGTTGAACACGGCGTTCTTCTCCCACATCAGGGCACACTTGCCCATGCCCGTGAAGCGGAACGCACCGATGCGGATGAGGATGTCCAGTTGGCCCGACGAAATATCCACCCGGCTCACGAAGTCGGCAAGGCTGCGGAACGTCCCGCCCCGCAGTCGCTCCAACAAGAGCCGCTGCACCGTCCCCTGCTCCAGTTGTGCAACGTGGATGAAGCCCGTGAACACGTCCGTCCCGGTGATGGAAGTGAGCCGCTGGCTGCGGTTGACGCAGGGGGCGTGGATGCTTGCCCCCGCCATTCGGACCTCGTGGAAGTAGATTTCCGTCTGGTAAAAGCCGCCGAAATTGTTGATGACCGCCACCATGAACTCTAACGGGAAATAGGCTTTCAGGTAAAGGCTCTGGAAGCTCTCCACGGCGTAGCTCGCCGAGTGCGCCTTGCAGAACGAGTATCCGGCAAAGCTCTCCACCTGCCGCCACACCTCCTGCGCCAGCGCCTCCGGGTGTCCCATTGAACGGCAGTTATCGAAGTATTTCCGTTTCAGCACCTCGAACTTGTCGCCGCTGCGCCGCTTGCCCGACATCAAGCGGCGCAGCATGTCGCCCTCGTCGAGGCCCAGCCCGGCAAAATGGTGGACAATCTTCATCACATCCTCCTGAAAGACCATGACGCCGAAGGTCTCGCCGAGGTGTTCCTTGAACACCGGGTGCAGGTACTCGAAGCTATGCGGTGAGTGGAAGCGCCGGATGTACTCCTTCATCATGCCCGACTTTGCCACGCCGGGGCGGATGATGCTGCTGGCGGCGACGAGGTGCGGGTAGTTGTCGCAGCGCAGCTTTTTCAGCAGGCCGCGCATGGCGGGGCTTTCGACGTAAAAGCAGCCGATGCAGTTGCTGCCCCGCAACTGCGCCCGCACCCGCTCGTCCCGCTTGATGGCGGGCAGGTCGTGGATGTCCACCGCCTTGCCCTGGTTGGTCTTCACGAGGTCCACCGTTTCCTTGATATGCCCCAACCCGCGCTGGCTCAACACGTCGAACTTGTGGAAGCCGAGGTCTTCGGCGTGGTGCATGTCGAAATGGCTGACCGGGAAGCCCTTGGGCATCATCTGCAATGCGGTATGGTAAAAAATCGGCTTCTCCGAAATGACCACCCCGCCCGCATGGATGGAGAGGTGGTTGGGGAAGTCGTGGAGGAGGCGGGCGAACTTCAGGATTTCGGATTGCGGATGTACGATTTCGGATTTCGGGCTGGGGGTTGCGGATGGCGGTTTTTCGGATTTTAGTTTTTGGCCGTCAGTCTTTGCCGTGACCGAGACTTGGGGTTGGTGGGCAAGCTGGTGGCTTTCCGCATCCTGCAACCCGAAATCTGAAATTGGACGCCAGTATTTGATGTCCTCTGTGCCGGTCGCTTTTAATATTCCATCGGCGAGGCTGTCAATCTCTGCTTTCGGCAAACCGAAGACCTTGCCCACTTCCCGGATGGCGGCATTGAACTGGAAGGTGCTGTACGTGGCGAGCAGGGCGGTGTGCCCCCTGCCGTACCGTTTGAACAGGTAATCGGTCACGTCGTCTCGCTCGTCCCACGAGAAGTCAATGTCGAAGTCGGGCGGCGAGGGGCGGTGCGGGTTGATGAACCGCTCAAAGTAGAGGTCGAGTTCCAGCGGGTCAACGTCGGTGATGCCGAGGCAGTAGGCGACGAGCGAATTGGCACCGCTGCCCCGACCAACGTGGTGGCAACCGGAGGTCTGGGCATAGCGCACGAGGTCCCAAGTAATGAGGAAGTAGGCACAGAAGTCCATTTCCCGGATGAGCTTCAGTTCCCGCTCGAAGCGCTGGTTATTGGAGGCTGGTGGCTGTAAATTGGCATTTCCGAAACGCCGCTTGTAGCCCTCCCGCGCCAGTTTTTCCAACAGTTTGAAGTCGCCGTCCTTGCTGCCCGTGAAGTTCTGCCGGTTCACCTGCAAGCCCGTTTCGAGTTCGATGTGGCAAGCGTCCATCAATTTCTGGGTGTTCTCGATGATTTTTGGGTAGA
>CAYTZS010000123.1:0-16777 GCA_964442355.1 uncultured Saprospiraceae bacterium
CTGGCCCTAAAGGCTGGGAGAGTAGGTCGCCGCCAACCCTTTTTTTTCCTCTAAAGACAGCCCGACGGTTAATTCCGTCGGGCTGTCCTCATTTATGGCAATTCGAAAACTTGAAAAAGCAATGGGAAAAGATACTAGCCTGATAATTAAGCTGGAGTTACTTTGGTGGTTAGTGACAGCAATTTTGCTGGTTGTTGTGCTTTATCCTATTTATACCAGCACTAGCTCTTATCCTTTTTTGACTCCTAACATTATTTATATTCTGGTTTTCATTACGCTGGTCCGTTATATTTTCATGTTAAAGTACACGCCACTTAGATTCTTGCAATGGATGAAGGTTGTGGCTATAATTCTGTGTATTCCACTCGGCTTTTATTTGATACAAGAGCTTCACACTTTTCAAGTATTTGCAGATGAGGTTGGGGTGCAAAGTTTGTATTTAAACCTGCCCGAAATAGAACAAAGCAAGATGATTGAGTACACAAAAACAGAGATGCTTTTTTTTGGTGTAGGGAGCTTATTGGCAACTATCGTATTCCCATTCCGAATGTTGATTTCTTTTTGGCGGACATACAATTTAGGGACTACTTAGTAGGCACCGGTTCAGTTGTTTGGTTCGCTAGTATCATTCCGTTAGTGAGTGAAAATTGTCCTAGAAGATACGTTATCATGATGGAAAGGCCACCGAGGGCAGGAGATACATTTTCAAGTTTGAACTTCACCACCGCTATCGTCATATCAGATACCACAAAAAGTACAGCACCGACAAAAAGTGATAGAAAAACAGAATTGAGAACCCTGTTTTTCATGTTAAAGCAAAACGCCGACATAGCAATAATGATAACGGCGTAGAGCAAAACAGGAAGTCGGAAACTACCAAGGTCTGGCCATAAAAATGACAAGACTCCGATTAGAGCTGCGAAGAAAGGAACCGCTAGACTTTTGTTTGTAGAAAGGGCACCCAATTTCAGTGATGGAAATATTGTAAACGCTACAATATAGCATAGATGGGCTATCAAAAAACTGCCTAACCCGAGTAAAAAGAAAATCTCTCCCTTCGTCTTGACAAACATCAGCAAAGAATCACCGAGAACGGAAAAGCTCAAGCCAAGTAGAAATATTGAGTTGATACCACTCCAGTTTCCTTTGGTGCTCTGGTAGTACCATGCAGCCAAACTACTTACCAAAAAAGGCTTAGTGAGAAAGTTCAGCCATTCCAAGTCAAAGCCAACAGCAGCAAGATTGATCAGAGAGAGAAAAGCAAACAGGTAAAACAACTTCGGTGATTTGTGCGCTATCTCGTAATTCATTGTTAGCCAGTTTATTATGCTTTGATTGTGCCCAATTCGTTTTCTATCGCTGTTATCACACCAATTGCGTTTTCGTAGGTGGTCATCATTGAGGCAGGATTGTCCATACCTGCAAATAGCGCCACTTCACAGGTTTGGAGAATTTTCAAAAATTCTGTGACTGTACTTTGATTAACTTTCAAAGATTGAAGCTTTTCTCCAACGCTTTCTTTTGAAAATTGGGCAAGGCTAAGCCCTGTTTTGTCACAGATATAGCCCATGTATGCTTTTGAAACTTCAAAATAAAATCCTCGACTATTTCCAAGTTGAAGTTGTTGCTGCGCAACTGCAAGACGTTTTTGTGCCTCAAGTCCTGCTGACTTAGCCTTCAAGATGGCGGGGTCAATATTGGCAAGTGCTTTTTGCTTTTTCTGTCGAAGAAGTAGAAATCCAAAAAACAGAATGGGTAGCAAAACAAGGAGGTAAAACACCGGTGAGCCGACTAATTCCCATGCCGTCTTGTCTAGTTTTGTGATTGGCTTTATGGGAAGAATGTCATTAAGTTCAGCTTCACTTGGCTTCTTTGAAGTTAAATTTTGGTTTCCAGTCCCAGCTTTTACTGACAACGGGAAAGGGCCTATCTCAAATTTGGCGTACTGGCCTTTTTCTGTATTGAAATAGCTAACAACGGGTTTGATATTGTAATTACCCGCAAATTTTGGCAGCAGCAGATACTCAAATCTTTTCTCGCTTACTACCTCCCCACGAATCTCATCCGTTTTTTCACTTACCATTTTTGGTTCATAGACTTCAAAGGAATCGGAAAAAGAAAGTATTGGAGGATTAATACGCTTCACGTCCCCGTTGCCAGTCAGCACCAAATTAAATGTGATAGCGTCGTCGGTCGTGGCGAGCTTTCGGTCAATCCCGGCTTGCAGCTCAAAATTTCCGACTGCCCCACAATATCCTTCAGGTTCATCACCTGGTATCGGTTTTACCATGATATCAATGGCATCAGTGGTAAAATAAACAGGCTTCACATTTCGGTTGAAGAAAAACCCTGTGCTGCCTCCCTCTTCGACAACTGCCAACTGAATCCTAAATGGTTCAATGGTCAATTTTCCAGTTTGTTGTGGAAAAAGGGCGATACGTCGAAGTACCTTAGTGGCATATTGCTGGCCATTCAGAACCTCTTGGACTGTGTTGGAGCTAAATCGGCGAAGTTCAACAGCATAAAAACCGTCATAGTTTGGGTCTTCTGGAATTTCATACCGCTCAATGCCAACCCTGGTGTAAAGCTTGAAATCCAATGTGATTTGTTCGCCAACATAGGCCTGATTTTTATTGGGCTCTATCCTGATAAAATACTGTTGACCACCTCCATCCTTGGGCCTGGCGGTATTTTTCAACACTTCAATAGAAATGGGGCTGCTCCGCAAAACTTTTCCGTTGGCACTGACTGAGGCACTACCAATGGTGAGTTTTCCAACTTTCGTCGGCTGGAGGGTGTAACTGTAGCCCATTTCACGGCTAACAGCTCCGTTGATGATTTGTACGCTTGACGATGTACTGGGTCCCGCTACCACAATAAAATCCTTGAAGCTTGGTGGTGCAAACTGCAAACCCGTGGCATTTTTCAAGCTGAAAGTAACCTCGAAATAATTATCCAACAATACCTGTCGGGAACTAATGCTGGCTTCGAAGGTAATATTGCCTTGGCCAAAAGCCCAAGTAGCTGCCAACCAGCAAATCAATGCAAAATTGATTTTGCGTAAAATATTTATGTTCAATACTTTAAGTGGCACGTTCGATTCGATTTAATGCTCAATTTTAAATAAATTCCCAATCCATCAATGGCTACTTTTGGCTTTCAAAAGCGTAGCCTTTTTTGTCCAAGCTGACAAATTGACTGCTTTTTTCCAATGGCAAAAATATTGATAAAGTCGAGGGTTGAACCATGTTTAAAAAATTCAGAAAAATGAATAGCAAAGACAAAACTGCCGAACAGCAGGCCGAAGAGGTATTGGAACAGATTGAAAACGGTGCTACCGAAACGCAAGAAGCTGAGGAAAATGGCGAAGACTTTGGGCAAGTAGCTGATAATCAGGGGAATAATAATGATTTGCAGCAACAACTCGACGACATGAAAGACAAATACATGCGCATGTTCGCCGAGTTTGATAACTATAAAAAACGCTCCATCCGTGAAAAGCTCGACTTTATGAAGTCAGCGGCACAAGACACGCTGTCAGCACTTTTGCCTGTTTTGGACGATTTTGACAGGGCCAAAAAATTTGCCGAAGGCAAAGAAAACGCTTGGGACACGGGCGTTGACCTCGTTTACCAAAAACTTTACACCATTGTAAAAGGAAAGGGACTGGAGCCAATGGACTCTACCGGGCAAGTTTTCGACCCAGAGCTGCACGAGGCTATTACTGAGATACCCGCACCAACTGAGGAGCTCAAAGGTAAAGTCGTGGACACCATCGAAAAAGGCTACCGACTCAACGATAAAATCATCCGCCACGCCAAAGTCGTCGTGGGCAAATAATTGTGCTTGTGTATTTATGTGTCGAAGTGTTTGCAAAATATGCTGAATACCAATGACTTACACAAACACACAAATACAAAAACACACAAACACAGCAAGCTGAAATGGCAAAAAGAGATTATTACGAAGTGCTTGGCGTCGCCAAAAATGCCGATGCCGACACCATAAAAAAAGCGTACCGCAAAAAAGCGCTAGAATATCACCCCGATAGAAACCCCGGTGACAAAGCTGCTGAGGAAAAGTTCAAAGAGGCTGCCGAAGCTTACGAGATACTAAGCAACGCTGACAAAAAAGCCCGCTACGACCGCTACGGTCATGCGGGTGTTGACCCAAACATGGGTGGCGGTGGTGGTTTCCGTGGTGGCCCTGGCGGCATGACAATGGAGGACATATTTTCGCAATTCGGCGACATCTTCGGCGGCGGCGGAAGTCCATTCGACGAATTCTTTCGGGGAGGCCAACAGCGGGGCGGCGGCGGCGGTCGCCCAATGGGACAACGGGGCAGCAACCTCCGCATCAAGGTCAAGCTGACGTTGGAGGAAATTGCCACTGGCGTCAACAAAAAAATCAAAGTCAACAAGCAGGTCCACTGCCAAACTTGTGGTGGTAGTGGTGCCAAGGACAAAAGTTCCGTGCAGACCTGTGGCACTTGCCGTGGCTCAGGCTATGTGCGCCAAGTGCGCAGCACTTTCCTTGGCCAAATGCAAACCACAACGACCTGCCCCAGTTGCCAAGGTTCCGGCGAAACCATCACCGCAAACTGCCCCACCTGCAAGGGCGATGGCCGTACCTACGGTGAAGAGACGATTGACATTGACATCCCGGCAGGCGTGGCTGAGGGCATGCAGCTCTCGCTTGGCGGAAAGGGCAATGCTGGCGCAAAAGGCGGCCCCAACGGCGACCTTCTCATCAATGTGGAGGAAATCCCCCACGAGCACTTGCAACGTGACGGCCTCAACATAGTTTTCGACCTGTACCTGAACTTTGCCGATGCCGCACTCGGAACCTCTGTCGAGGTGCCAACCATCGAAGGGCCAGTGAAAATCAAGGTGCCAAATGGTACGCAGGCGGGCAAAATTTTCAGGTTGAAAGGCAAGGGCCTCCCCTCTGTGCAGAGCTACGAAAAGGGCGACCAGCTCATCCAAGTAAACGTTTGGACGCCGAAAAAACTGACCGACGAGGAGCGCAAAATGCTGGAAAAAATGAAGGATATGCCCAACTTCAAACCTGCTCCTGAGAAAGGCGAACGTGGCTTTTTTGACAAAATGAAGGATTATTTTTCTTGAAATAAGCAGTTTATTTGCGCAAAACGGGCGGTCACTTACAAGGGTGGCGGCCCGTTTTTGTTTTGTGAAAAATGAACCGTCCCTTTCCCACCCTTCCTTCGTCGAAAAATCTCCACACAGAAGGCCGTTCCAACTATTTTTGAAATTCGGTAGCCAACTGCTTATTGGTTCACCGTTCACAATTCACAATTATCGTTCACCATGTTTTCCAGTCTCTATCCATTCACCTTT
Source organism: uncultured Saprospiraceae bacterium (assembly GCA_964442355.1). Lineage (GTDB taxonomy): Bacteria > Bacteroidota > Bacteroidia > Chitinophagales > Saprospiraceae > UBA6168. Next base: position 5,358 of record CAYTZS010000123.1, read on the forward strand.
GTGCTCAGCCTCGCAGCTCTCAGCGGTTGGTTTTTCTTCCGTGACAATGAGCAGCGCAGCGATTTTCTTCGCAAAATCTTCTTCGGCAGCTTTGCGGCTTTTGGCGCCTGTTGGTTGCTCAGTGAGGGGCAATGGGCGTACAAATTCCCAGCACTACTGCGTGAATTGGTGGTGTTGGGTCTAGTTCCAATTGCCTTGAGCATTTTCAGGAAAAACAAATGGGCGTTCATCGCTGCACTTTTTGTGGCATTGTTTGGTCTTCGTGCTTTTTATTTTGAAAAGCTGAAGAACACCTTCCCGCAGGCCGATTTTCCGAAGGAAAGCGACACTGCCATTTCTACACCTGCTGGACTTGACCCAAACGGCGAGCTGCTCATCGAAATAAAAGAAGGCTCACAATTAGCTGATATTCAAGCGGTTTTAAAGAAATACCACCTCGTAGCCACACCTGCATTTGCGCCAAAAGACGCCGCAGGCACCGACCTCGACGACTACTTCGTGGTGGATGTGCCAGCCGTCCAGGATTTTCCGAAGGTGAAAAATGAACTGGCCAACTTGGCAGCAGTGGAGTGGTTGGAAGAAAACGAGCAAGTCAGCATCTCGCCGATGGAGGTGCAGCCCATGCAGCCCATCCCCGGAGCAAACAAAAAATTCGGGATCAACGACCCCGGCCTCAACAACCTTTGGGGTTTTGAGGCAATGAAAGTGGACGAACTTTACAGCATTTTGAAAGATAAAAAACCGAAAAAAAGAGCCCTAATCGCCATTCTAGACACAGGCGTGGACGCCAATCACGAGGATTTGAAAGCCAATTTCACCTCCACGAAATCAGCCTACGACACCGACAAAGCAGGCCACGGTACCCACTGTGCAGGTATCGCAGCTGCGGTGAGCAACAATGGGGTAGGGGTGGCTTCATTTTCACAAAACAATGATTATGTGCGAGTTACGAGCGTAAAGGTGCTGTCCGATGGCGGCAGCGGCACTCAACAGTCCATCATCAACGGCATGTTGGAAGCTGCTGACAAAGGGGCTGATGTGCTTTCGCTTTCCCTCGGCGGCCTCTCCTCCGATAGTCGCCAACGGGCCTACCAAAAGGCGCTCGATTATGCCAACAAAAAAGGCTGCATCGTGGTGGTAGCTGCTGGCAATGCCAACCGCAATGCAAAGGAGTTCGTCCCTGCGAACGTGGAAGGCGTCATCACCGTCAGCGCAGTGGACACCCTGCTCGGTCGGGCTTCGTTTTCCAATATGGTAACTGATGTGAAAATGGGCGTTGCAGCACCTGGCGTGAAAATCTACTCGACTATCCCCGGCAGTATTTACGCTACCATGAACGGCACTAGTATGGCCACGCCGTACGTCGCTGGGCTGCTGGGCCTGATGAAAAGCCTCAACCCTGACCTCACTACAAAGGAAGCCTACCAAATCCTGAACGAAACGGGTACGGAAACGAAGAACACGAAGGAAACGGGGCGGTTGATTCAGCCGGGAGCTGCTGTCGCTAAATTATAGTTGGCAGTTCGACAGTTGGCAGTTGGCAGTCAGTTTGACAGTTGTTTAGCAGTGAACTGCTCAAAATCAAAGAGGTGGCATCCTTGCAGAAGATACCACCTCTTTTTGTTCATGGCAGTTCGCCGACGACTTTCGGACTTTTGGACTGCGAACTAACTGCCCACTTCCGAACTGCCAACTTTTTAACCCAACTTCTCAATAATCTGCTCCGCTAATTCCATCCCAATCGCAGACTGTGCCTCTTGCGTGGAGCCGCCAACGTGTGGGGAAACGGAGATGCGGGGATGTTCCAAAATTTCTTTGCGGGGAGTCGGCTCGCCAACGAACACATCGAGGCCAGCACCACCAACCTTGCCACTTTCCAGTGCGGCGAGCAATGCATCTTCGTCAATCGTGCCACCACGAGCGGTGTTGATGAGGATGACGCCGTCTTTCATTTTGGCTATTTCATCGGCACCGATAAGCGCCGACTTGCCACCTGGCACGTGCAACGTAATGAAGTCAGATTTGCGCAGCACCTCGTCCATTGAAGAGGTATTGATACGGACATTCAAGCTCATCTCTGGGCTGTTGAACACCTTGATTTCGATGTCGGCCTCCGTCACCATGAGGTCGGTGGCAAGGATGTTCATGCCGAGGCCGATGCCCATGCGAGCAGCTTCTTGACCGATACGGCCAAAACCGATGACGCCAAGCGTGCGGCCCCGGAGTTGGATACCTGCCGAGCAAAGTTTCTTTAGTTTTTCAAAATCGCCGGTGGCCATCTGGCGGTTTGCCTGATTGATGAGGCGAGCGAGGTTGAAGGCGTGCGTGAACACCAACTCTGCAACGGCACGGCTGCTGGCTTTGGGCGTGTTGCAGACGTGGATGCCCTTGCTACGGGCGTACTCGTGGTCCACGTTGTCGAGACCAACGCCACCACGGGCGATGATTTTCAGGTTTGGGCAGGCATCAATCAGGTCTTTGCGCACCTTGGTGGCGCTGCGCACGATGATGACGTCGTAGCCGGGGAGTACCTCGGCCAGTTTTTCCTGCTGAACTTTGTTGGTGTCAACTTCAAAGCCTGCTTCTTCAAGCAGCAATTTCCCATCGGGGTGGATGCCGTCGTTGGCGAGAATTTTTATCATTTTGGTAAAAAGTTTTGCGATGTCCTTGGCAGTTTGGGCGTCAATTTTCGGTGCAAAATAAGCGTTTTTTCCACCAAAAAAAGCTGACGTAAAACATGCTGGCAACCGTTGTTTTGGAAGGGTTGGTAAAATATAGTGGAGCCTCAAAACGATTGAGAACCTGCTTGTCTCCTCAAAGTTTATAATTTTGAGGCAGGCAGTGGTTGCCGTTTTTTATGAAAAGGAAAATGATGAAAAAAACTACGACGATAGCTTGGTTTACCTTGGCAGCTTGCTTGTTTTTTTTGGGAAATATTGAAGCGCAAAGCCAGAGGAAAACGATACGCATAGAACCTAACCATCTGTACCAATCCAAATTGGTCTTTTCATCCGAAATTATTCAGCTTAGGCAACCTTCTCCGTTTTTTGATATTCCTTTGGTTCCGACTGCACCGTTCCTCGCATACTCCCTTGTTTGGTATGCTAATGATTGGAATGAAAGCAACGGGGTTAGGATACGGTCAGAACAACTATTCATAACCTTTACAGATGGCATTGACACCCTTAACCCTAAAATGATCAAGGTGGATGGCCATGCCGATGCCGATGCCTGCCGCTACGTAAGCGAGCTTTATTTTTTGGAGAATAATGCCACACAGTTTCGTTTGTTTTTTGGTGGTAGTGCAAAAATTGATAGTCTCGAAATCCACTTCTTCGACCCCGGCCCCAGTCATCAATCACCAGTTGGCAGTTCGCAGGCCCATACCTCCATCCCTCCAAACCTTCAAACCTCCTCTTCCTGCACCTGCCCCCAGCCCGCTTTTGAGGGGCGCCTCGACTGGTGCCCAGACGGTTCTTGCCCCACCGACCCCACACCGGAGTTCGTGCCAGACCCCACGCACGTCATCATTCACCACACCGCTGGCACCAATGTCGCCAGTGATTGGGCTGCCGTCGTGCGGTCCATCTGGGACTTTCATGTGAACGTGAACGGCTGGGACGACGTGGGGTACAACTGGCTCGTTGACCCAAACGGCGTGTTGTACGAGGGTAGGGGAGATGGCAGGCTCGGTGCTCATTTTTGCGCTCAAAACGGCAAGACGACGGGCATCTGCGTCATGGGCGACTTCACGAGCATCCAACCTACAGCGGCGGCGGTTGAGACCCTCGCTGATTTTCTGGCTTGGGAAACTTGCGACGAGAATATTGACCCACTTGGCACATCGTTTCACAGTGGCTCCGGTCTCACATTGATGAACATCTCCGGCCATCGTGACGGATGCAACACCTCCTGTCCTGGCGACATGTTTTACCCACTGCTGCCCGACGTGCGGCAGGCCACGCAAACAAATATTGATACTGGCTGCGACTCGGAAGCAGTCGCTGCACCGACCGTGTTGGCCATCACTTTTGTCGGTGACAATAAAATCAACCTCTCGTGGCAGGACAATTCAGCCAATGAAACAGCCTACGAGGTGGAGCGTTCCGACGACAACGACAGTAGTTTTGGCCAAATCATCCAGCTTCCGCCGAACTCAACTGCCTACAGCGACAACACTGTGACGCCCGGCCATACCTATTTCTACCGGGTGCGAGCAAAGCAGGGCAATACTTTCTCTGACTACAGCAATGTAGCCATTGCCGTGACCGGGGTTTCTGCCGCCGAATCGGTCCTCTTGAATGCACGGACGGTGCTAATCTCACCCAATCCTACCAGTGGTCAGGTTGCGTTAAACGTTGAAAATCAATGGATTGGAAAGACGAAGATTGCTGTTTTCGATGTGGTTGGCAGGGGAGTACTCCCTCCTTTTTACGAAGTGAAGTCTGGTGAAAAACAAACGCTACAGCTTGATTTGAGCGGCCTCCCGGCAGGAGTTTTTTGGTTAAAAATGGTACAGGGGAAGGATGCAGGCTGGTTTAAGCTGGTAAAAAATCAGTAAAAAAGACGGCGGCAGGGCTTCCCTAAACCCTGCCGCCGTTCAACCTATCTTGTTGACCAATTTTCAATTTTCAATCTCCATCTCCAACCATTTCTCCAGCGTCGCCACCAATTTGTCCTTGTCGGCCTTGCTCATGTTTTTGATTCTTGCCTTGCCGTGGTCGGTTTTCGGCATAAAGAAAAACACGGCGTTGGTCTTTCCCGAAGGCCGCACCGCAGTCGCCGACCAAGTGTCAGCATTGCCGTTGATGTAGATGAAATTATTGCCGTAATCGTCAATCCACTTGGCCACTCGCTTGGGCAATTCGCCGTCAAAACTGGTAGGTAGATTGTTCGGCATGAACACAGCACTGGGGTTTGGTTTCATGGGCAATGCTTTTAGCAGGCCCTTGAATTCGTCAGTTCGATAGGAGTAGTAGCCCATCTCGTCGCCCGCTTGGTAGAAGTGGGAGTGGTAGCCAGCGATTTGTTCGTCCCCGAAAAAATCAATGTTCGACACGCCGAGCATATAATTCAAGGTACTGTCGAGTGGTACATTTTCACCGGGGATTTTGGCGCAATCGTGGCCAAGTTGCCAGAACGAAAACGGGTATTCCAGCACCGCATATTCAAACGCCTGCTCCAGGCTCAACCTGGTAAACTTGAACCCTGCACCTTTGGCGTACCATTTCAGGTTTTTCAGCGTCTCTTCCCTGTTTTTCAAAAGTCGTATCTGCACCGCTTTGATTTTGGCTCGACACTCCGCAGTTCCCACCGTGTCGAGGAAGGTGTAAATGCGTTTTTCCTCCAGCTCCAAGTTGAGCGGAGCGACATACGGCACAGCCACATCCACGTCGGCAGGGTAGAAGTAGCGATAGTAAATCGTGGTTTGGCCGCCCTTGCTGATGCCCGTGCTGACCCATTTTCCTTTGTAAATTTCCCGGAAAACCTCGTTGACGTGATGCAGGTCGGCAGTGGCTTGCTCCAAGTTAAGGTATTGATAATCAATCTTTTCTGGTTTGCTCTCGCCAAAATAGCGATGCTCCACGTCGAGTTGGTTGGCGTTCAGCAAGCGGGTGAGTTCGTAGACCCGGTTAGTGGGCCGTTCGTAGCCTTCGGTGCAAATGACCGTCGGTCGGTCGAAGCCCTTGTGCGTCAGGAATACCCGCTGATAGAAATGCCCTTTTTCTGGGTGCTTGTGGTCAATGGGCTGCCGGATTTTCAGTTCGTATGCCGCTTCGAAGCCGTCTGGGGTGTCGATTTTTTTGAAAATGACATCGGGCAGGTTGAAGAGAGCGGTTTCAATGTTTGCGCCTGCGACAGGTTGCGCCGACAGCGTTTTTGCGAAGCAAATGAGGATGAAAGTTGTGAGTAAATGTTTCATTGTCAATTTTTTATGCATTGGGCAACGCCCAATGCTAAATTCAATTTTTAGCAATCCTTTCCACTTCCCGCCAAACCCGGAAGATGTTTTTGTAGCAAATCTTGGCGATACCCTCCTCTGAGTAGCCCCGTTTCAACAGCACATAAATCAAGTTGGGGAATGCGGAAACGTCTTTTAGTCCAGTTGGCAGCGAATCGCCGACGCCATCGTAGTCGGAGCCGAGCCCCACGTGGTCAATGCCAGCGAGCTTCACGGCATGGTCAATATGGTTGGCCACCATCTCCACGTCGGAGTAGAGTGAGTCGAGGTTTTCTTCTGTAAACTGTTTGACAATGGGCTTTGCAGCCTCGTCTTCTTCTTTTAGTCCTTTGCTTTCGAGAAGGGCAAGCAACTTGGAGCGCATGGCTTCCCGGCTTTTCACGATTCGGCTATCGAGGAAAGTTGAGCCGAAATTTATCATAATGACGCCGCCGTTTTTGCCCAATGTCTGAATCATGTCGTCGCTCATATTTCGCTGAAAATCAGGAGTGTAGGTGCGGCACGACGAGTGCGAGGCGATGACCGGTGCCTTAGTTATCCCGATTGTTTGGTAGAAGGCGGCGTCCGAAACGTGAGAAACATCCACCATGATGCCGAGGCGGTTCATCTCCAGCACCACCTCCCGACCGAATGGGCTGAGGCCGTTGTGGGTACGCACGGTATCGTAACTTGAGTCGCAGATGAGGTTGTCGGTAGCGTGCGTGAGCGTGATGTAGCGGATTCCCCGCTTGTGAAAGTAGGCGAGGTTGGCGATTTTGGTGATGGGTGCGCCGTTTTCCATGCCCATTGGCAGCGAGATGAGGCCCTTCGCAAAATTGCGCTCGATGTCGTCAGGCGAATTGGCAGGGGCGAACTTGTCAGGGTGCATTTTTGAAATGTCGCCTACCATATTTATTAATGTATCGGCAAAGCTGGCTCCGCCGTCGGCCCTGCGCTGATGGCCCGATGGGATGTAAATGGACATAAACGGTGCGCTGAGACCGCCTTTTTTTGCTCGGACATAATCAAAATCACCCTCGCTCGTTTCGATAGGCATGGCGATGAACTCTTTCGTGAGTCTGAAGTTTTTTACCGAAAGCCTTGAAGGTAAATCCACGTGCCCGTCCACGATGATGAAACGGTGGGCAAGTTCGTCGGCCTTTTTGCGGAGTGCCTCATCGGATATGGCGTTTTGTGCTAAAAGGTTGACTGTCAATAAAATAGGTAAAGCGGCTAGGATGTGTTTCATTTCAGAGGTTGTTAACTGGCGGGAAAGTTAGCCAGTTTGGTCGAAAAGCAGTTTGCGTTGTTAACACGGTCTTAGATTTTTGACTGGTCAAAGCTGCTTATTTTTGCCGCCTCAGCAGCAAATGCTTGGTTGGCTCACAAGTCGCTTCGTCATTTTGGCTACACCGAAAAGTATGAACTTCAAATTGCCCGTCATTTTCACCTTAGTTTTATTGTGCTCCGCAATGGGGAAGTCGTTTGCTGCGCCCGGCAACGACCACTGTTCCAAAGCCATGCTGCTGAAAGATGTGACAAATTTTTGCAGTTCTCCCCGCCAATTCACCAATTTCGAAGCTACGCCCGGTGGCCCCGACCCCGCTGATTGTTTTCCCCAGTATATCAACGATACCGACAACGATGTTTGGTTCAAGTTTACGGCAGTGGCTACCGTGGTGAACATCAGCGTGATTGGTGCCATCAAGAATAACCCGGGTGGCACCCTTCAAGACCCGCAGTTGGCGCTCTATCGTGGCGACTGCAAAGCGCTTTACGAGGTTGGCTGCATCTCTGACGGTCAGGGGTATAACATCGTCGAGACTTTTATCAGCAATTTAGTGGTTGGGCAGACCTATTTTTTACGGGTGGATGGCCGCAACCGCAACACGGGGTCATTCCAGCTTTGTATCAATAATTACAACCCTGTGCCCTCGCCCTCCTCTGATTGTTCGACGGCAGTCGTGCTCTGCGACAAGTCCAGTTTCACCGTGCCAAGCATGAGCACGGCTGGCAAAAACCGGAACGAACTCCAAAAAGGCATCTGCGTGCCGGAAGAATCGCAGTCGGCATGGTACAAATGGACCTGTGAAACCTCTGGCACCTTGACTTTCGTGTTGACGCCCAACAAACCCAGTGACGACCTTGATTTTGTACTTTTTTTGTTGCCAAACGGTGTAAATGATTGCTCGATGAAAATACCCGTGCGCTGCATGGCCGCTGGTGAAAACCTTGGGTCGCCTTACTCGACTTGGAAGCGCTGCTCCGGTGCGACAGGTTTGGCGGGCAGTTCCACAGACATCGTAGAGGATCAGGGCTGTGATGAAAACAACGACAGTTACCTTGCTCCTTTGCGCATGGAAGAAGGCAAGAGCTATGCCTTGATGGTGAACAATTACCAGAACACTGGCAATGGTTTTTCGGTAGAATTCGGTGGTACGGGGACGTTCGTTGGGCCTGAGGCGCATTTTACAATCAGTAAACTGAAGGTTGCGAAAGGTGAGAAACTGACCATCAAAAATGCGAGTGAGTTTGCAGGCGGTATAAAAAACTGGGAGTGGAATTTTGGGGTGGATGCCAAGCCACAGAAGGCGCAGGGGGCTGGGCCGCATACCATCAGTTTTGGTTCTGGGGGCAAAAAGTCCATTTCGTTGAGCATCCAAACCGATAATGGTTGCAAAGTGACCAAAGTACGCACGGTTGACGTGACCGAGATGCCGCCTCCACCTCCCAAGCCGGAAAAACCAAAAACAGAACCCAAGCCTGAACCCACCAAGCCTTTGCCGCCACCTGAACCCATTTCACTGCCTGTAACTACGTTTACAGAAAGCAGTGCCGACACAATTGGAGAGGAACCTTTGCCGCTTCCAACCTTGGCCGGAGCGCCAACTTCGGAGCCCAAAGAGGAGGTGAGTATTGCGCCAGCAGGTGGTTCAAGTCACAGCGATACGGTTTTTACGATGGTTACGTACGATGTAAATTACGTAGCGACCATCTATTTCAAAGCTGATTCAGCTTCGCTGGAGCCCAAGGATTCTGAGACCTTGGATAAAATTGTGGCGATGATGGGTGAAAATCAAAAGTACCTCGCCATCGTGGAGGGACATACAAACAACATTCCTACCGACGATTATTGTACTAAGCTCGGCACCGCCCGTGCAGACAACGTCATTAACTACCTCACTGCGAAAGGGGTTGATAGTCAGCGACTTACTAGGAAAGTATTCGGGAAAAAGCTAGTTGTCACCAAGGACATCAGCCACCCAAATCGCCGCCGCAATCAACGGGTAGAGGTGAAATTGTTGTTGCGAAAAGAATGAGCAATTTGATGATTCTCTGATTTTCAATTTGCGATTGAGGTGAGCGAAATACCCGCCAGATTCTACCTTTGCCCAGTTTTAATGGCTTTGGAATCCATTTTTCCTTGTTTGGACGTCAGTTTTTTGGCTACTGTTTCGGACAACAGTCCCCAATTGTGCCTTGTAAATCGTAAAATTGTCAATTGAATGAGTGCTGTTCTTTCCATTTCAGCCGTTACGCTGGCTTATTGTATCTACTATTTTGCTTGGAATTCTCCTTTTTTGCACGGTTGGTTTGTAAAGAGATGGGGCAAAGAACCTGCACTTGCCTATTGGATTTACTTTGTTAGATGGGTTGGTGTTGCAGCTTTTGGAGGCTTTTCGTTGCTAGTTTGTTTGGTGCAAGATATTGATTTACAAGAAGTTGGAGTCGAATTTAAGCACCCAGTTATCACTTTGATATGGACGTTAGGCCTTGGTGCTGTGGTCATCGTTTTGAACTATTTTGCAGCTCGTTCGCCAAGTAATCTAGCTATGTATCCGATGATTCGGACAGCGCTGCCATGGCCTCGCCAACTGTTAATTAAAAGCGCACTGACCTGGGCAGCTTATCTACTTGCCTACGAGTTTGCGTTTCGGGGATTTTTGTTTTTCACCTGCCTGGAAGTCATGGATTTGCCATTGGCCATTACCATCAATGTGGCAATTTACGTTCTGGCGCACATAGCCAAAGGCTGGAGAGAAGTGGTAGGCTCTGTGCTGATGGGTACAGTGCTTTGCCTTTTGACTTACCGGACTGGAACCATTTGGATTGCGTTTTTAGTACACGTGGCACTAGCTTGGGGCAACGAATGGTGGTCGTACTATTGGACGGGGAGGCAGCATTAGCTTGGGAATGCACTTTTTTATTCGAGTTCGGCGATTTTTTCGCGTAGCCAATTGAGGCTAGAGATGTCTTTTACTTCTTCCACTTCTTGTTTAAGTTTTTCTAATGCCTTTTTGTCCCCTGGGGTGATTCTAGTAAGCTGTTTCGTAAATCTTATCAGATTGAGATAGGGTTTTCTTTTGGCTGCTGAAAAATCTTTATGGCGGTTTAGGTACGTTCGAAAGCTATCCATTAAAGAATAAAGCGGTTCAATCTCATCTGTTTCATAATAGGTAGAAAGTAGCATTGTCTTTGAGTTTAGATTGTACGTAATGTCTTCGTACTCTACTGTTCTTAATAATTCAACAACTTTTTCGAATTTTTTCTGTGAGAAAAATAACTGAGCGGTATTGAATGATACTGCATTCTCTCGCATTGCCTCTGGCAAGAATTTCTTGTACTTCGTGATGAAGTTTTCGGTCCAATCAAATTTTCCAAGCCTTAAAGCAGCTACCACAATATTTCTGAAGTGCCAAGGGGATAGTTCACCATCAGTCAAGAGGAGTTCTTTTTCAAGTAGAATGACAAAAACATTGAAATACTCTTCTAAGAATTCCCTACTCCCCTGATTGAGTTTTTTTACGCAATAATTCAAGGCGGCTTGATAAATGAACTCTGCCTCATTCCTTGGGAAGCTATCACCAAATTTCCCTAAAATCGACATCAGCTTGAAATAGTGGTCTGTCCTTTCGGAATCGACATAAGTCAAGTAAATCTGATAGTAAACTGCCACAGGGGGGGCCTCTTCAAAACCATACTTCTCGATTTGCGCAACAATCTCATCCATCAACAAGAGGTCGTACTCGTGAGATACCAGGATCTTTTGGCTAAGTACAGAGCAAGCAAATCTCAATTTTTCAGCGATGAAAAACCTGTCCAAATTGTTCAAAATTGCTTCTTCGTTTTTTTTAGAAGTTCTGTCGTGCTCTAAGCCTAAGATTTCAAAGTAGTTCTTCTCAATTTGGTATTGAGAAAGATAATAATTGGCTGTTCTGTAATGCTGTTGCTGTGTCAGCCTACGGGCAGTTTTCATGGTGCTATTGTACAGCTTGTCCAGTTTCTTCTTTGCAACAGCTTCAATAAGGTAGGTAGCTTGGTAAATTGGGTTCTCCTCATAAACTTGCTGCGCCAAAAAATCCTCTATCAATTTTAGCAAGTCAGAGCTGTTTTTACGGAAAAGTACATCATCGTACGACTCACCCTCGTAGATTTTTTTCCAAATTTCCGTTTTTTCTAGCTCTACTTGTGATTTTTC
>CAYTZS010000124.1:0-16733 GCA_964442355.1 uncultured Saprospiraceae bacterium
GTTGGGGGGGGTTTTCAACCACACCCCCACCCAACACCCCAAAAAAACACCGGGCGGCGGTATCAAAGATGCCGCCGCCGTTATTGTTTGTGGGTGTAACCGGGTGATTTTCCTCAGAAAATCACCCGGTTACTCCCTTATACTTCCTGTATTCCGAAAAATTCGGGATGACTCATGTGACAAGTATCTTGATTCTTACCGCACCACCAACACCCTACGGCTACCCACCAATTGACCATTTTCCAAAAACAAACTGGCAGTGTAAATGCCGGGCATCAGGTTGGCAAGGACAATCTGCTCAGTGGTTCCAGCAAATGTTTTGTCCAAAACTACCCTGCCCGTGAAATCCGTCAGGCGCAAATAAGTTACCTCGTCGAAGGATTTCTCAATGTTGAAAAAATCGCCCGCAGGATTGGGAAATACCTGAAAATCAAGCACATGCACTGGAGTTTCCACACTGGAAATCGTGGTGCTTGGCTCACAGTCCAAGTGGTGCGCCGTGTGGCTCGATGTGTCAATCACGATGTTCTCGTCGCCAGGCTGGTAGCTGGTGTAAATGAAGTAAAAGAGCATCATTTCGTCGGTGGTAGCCTCGCCCAAGTTCACGACCTGCGGTGGCGAATTGGGGTTGTGCGGGTTCTGCGAGGTGTTGTCGTAAGTGGCATAGCCGTGCAGTTTGGTCAGTGGGGGTATTTTCAGCGGCTGCTGAAAATAGTAGGTGCCCTGCCAATGAAAGTCCCACTTGGGAATGTGTACCAACGGGATGGTGTCGCCCAGTGCAGTTACGCCAAATGCGGTCATGCTGGTACAAATCAGGTGGGCGTGCGGTGCAATGCCAAGCAGCGTGGCCTGTTGCAACACCGTGTATTCTTGGTGAAAAGTCTTCACTTCGTTTGGCATCACTTGCAGTGGGCCGTTGGTCATGCTAGTAGTGTGGTTGAGCACAGGGCTCAGGCTCACCTCTCGCAAGCTGCCGTCGGACAGCTTCAAGTTTATCCTCGTGCTGTCCACCTGCCCGGCGCTCTGTGCCGGATAGTGGATTTGCAGCACGAGCGCTGTGTTCTGCGACAATTTGACACCCATGTTTGGCGGGTAAAATTGAGGTACACCACCAGGCACCCAAGCTCCAACCAACTCCGCACCGAATACGCCGATGCCACCAAAAGCGGTATAACCGGGCAGGGGGTCGGCGGCGTCTTGTGCGAGTGCCTGCCCAGTATCGTCTTGGTAAACGAGCACGTGGTGTACCACGCTGCGGTTGCCTGGAATAACTTCCAGCCCTGTGATAAACCGGTCGCCAGGCAAGTTGATGGGGATGGCAAACACCCGGTACAGGTCGTTCAACAAAATCGAGGGAATCGTGTAGGTGGGTATTTGCACCGTGAGGTCGGGGTTTTCGATTTCCTCGACGCCATTGAAAACAGGCGGTGCAGGTGCGTTGGCGAGGTTGCCAGCAGGTGCATCGTTGTTCACCCAAGCATCAATCAAGGCCACCTCCTCGTCGGAGAGCAACCGTTCTTTGGCATGTCGGGAGAAGCTGGGGTCGGCAGGCCAAGGCGGCATCGAGCGGCTCGTCACGGCATACTGGATGGCATAGCGGGCTTCGTAGGCTTCTTGGTAATTCATCAGTGAAAACGGGGCAATGTTGCCGGGACTGTGGCATTTTGCACAGTGAGAGTAGACAATGCAGGCCACATCGTCGGCCCAAGTTTGCGCTGCGATGTTGAGAGAAAGCAACAGGCAGGCAGGAATAAACAGTTTTTTCAGCATGGTCGGTTAGATGTGTTTTTTAATAGCGGGGTATTGGACGCCACGAATCTCCAAAAGTTTAACCACAAAAACTAACCCGTTGGCAACGAGGGAGTACCTTACCCCTTTATCAACGCCAGCAACTCGTCCGCATTCAGTTTTGCGCTCACCTCGGTGCCATCGAGCAGGCTGTCTGCCAGTTCTCGCTTATCGGCGTGGAGCTTCACGATTTTCTCCTCGATGGTCTCCTCGGCCACAAGGCGGTAAATCGTCACTGGACGCAGCTGGCCGATGCGGTGGGCACGGTCGCTGGCCTGGTCTTCCACGGCGGGGTTCCACCACGGGTCGAGGTGGATGACGTAGTCGGCGGCGGTGAGGTTGAGGCCAAAGCCACCCGCCTTGAGGCTGATGAGGAACAAGTCGCCCTCCCCAGCTTGGAAAGCCCGGATGGCTTTGTCACGCTGCGGCAGCGGGGTGCTGCCGTCGAGGTACTGGTAGCTGATGCCCTGCTTTTTCGCCCATTCTTCGATGAGCGCCAAATGCTTCACGAACTGGCTGAAAACCAGCGCCTTGTGGCCACCTTCGAGCAGTTCTTCCACCGTCTCGGCGAAGAGGTTGAGCTTGCTGCTGGGCAACGGGCTGTCGGGTTGAATGAGGCGGGGATTGCAGGCCGCCTGGCGCAAGCGCATGAGTTCTGCCAGAATCTTGAAGCGGCGGTCGTTGGGGTCGTTGCCACCTTTCGAACCTTCGATGTTCTCGATGGCCTTTCGGCGCAGGGCTTCGTAAAACGCCCGCTCCTCTGGCGACAGCTCCACGGTGAGCGTGATTTCCGTTTTTTCGGGCAATTCGTCCAACACGTCGTTCTTGCGGCGGCGCAGGATGAACGGCTGAATCAAGCGACGAAGCTGGTTGCGGCGCTCCCGGTCTTGCAGTTTCTCGATGGGGTTGGCGTAGTTCTCGTTGAAGCGGTCAAGCGAACCGAGCAAGCCGGGGTTCAGGAAGTTGAACAGGTTCCAAAGCTCGCCGAGGTGGTTCTCCACGGGAGTACCCGTGGTGATGATTTTAAAGTCGCCCTGCAACTGCATGGCCGTCTGCGAGCGCTTGGTTGCTCGGTTTTTGATGGCCTGCGCTTCGTCCAGCACGATGGTCGTAAAGTGTTTTTCGGTCAAAAGGTCGCCCTGCTGCTGCATGAGGCCGTAGCTGCACAGCAACAGGTCGTAGGGTTGCAAATTGTCCAGCATTTCCTGGCGGTCGCCCTCGCCGAACACGAGCGGGTTCAGTGTGGGGGTGAACTTCACGGCTTCGTGGTACCAGTTGCGCACCACCGAAGCCGGGGCGCAAACGAGTGCCGGGCCTTGCTTCGCACGGTCGAGGAGCAGGGCGAGCGCTTGCACGGTTTTGCCGAGACCCATGTCGTCGGCGAGGCAGGCGCCCACGCCCCAGTAGGCCAGTTGCGACAGCCAACGGAAACCGTCTTCTTGGTACGGACGCAGTTCGGCCTTGAAGGTGGAGGGCACTTTCGGGTTGATTTCCCGTGACTCCCGCAGCCGGGTCAGCTGCTTTTTCCAGGCGGCATCCACCTCCACATCGTGCAGCAGCCCCGTGAAATCCTCCAACGAATGCGCCGCCAGCGGGTGGAAGCGCATGTCGTTTTTGGTCATGGTGAAAATGTTGTTCAGCTCCTCCAGCTTGCGTTGCAGCTGGCTGGTGAGCGCCACAAATTGCCCATCGCTCAGTTCCACGAAACGGCCCTTGGCATTCTGCGACAGTTCGAGCAATTGGCGAAAGTCCATGACCAAGTTCTCGTTCACCTGCACCTTGCCGTCCACCGTGAACCAGTCCCGTTCTTTTTTGATGCCGATGGAAAGCTGGTCGAAGCCGATTTGGCCACCGATACGCAGCTTTTCACCCTTGGGGTACTCCATCACAAGCTCGCCCGCCGCCCGCAGGGGTTCGAGTTCGAGCAGGGCGTTCAGCGCCTCTTCGGTCGCCTCGAAGTACCATTCTTTTTCGTCGTTCGAGGAGCGCTGAAAAGTAGGACAAGCACCCTCCACTTTCTTCACGTTTTCCTTCTCTTTTTTCAGGTCCCGAATGGCTTTGGTTGGTTGGCCATTCACCTCGGCCATCACGTTTTCCCGACCCACACCGGGCTTGAAGTAGGGTGGCTCTGTGGTAAATGGTTTTGCAAAAAATTCAATCTTGAAGCCGTCGCCGACGGGCAGCAGGTGGACAAACACCGTGGGGTCGCCCTCGATGGTCGGGATGCTAGCTGCGTCGCCACCCACTTCCGACTGAACAGTGACAATGGTCGAGAGGTTGCCGACTGCTTCGATGAGCTTGTCCTTGGCCTTGGGCGGCAGGTGGAGCTTGCCGAAGTCAAGTAATTGGTTGATTTCGGCGTGCTGGTCGCTGACGGTGAGCAGCACGTAACGGGTGGGCGTCTCTCGCTGGAGGTAGATGCCCGCCGTTTTGAAATCGTGGGAGAACTTGACTTCGTACCCATCCGTGCGGTGCTCGACGAGGAGCTGCGGCTTTTTTTCAACCAGCTCGACGGAGATGCTGGGGTTTTCGAGGAGGAAAAGCAGTGGATGCCCCACCAGTGCTGGCAGCAGCTTCTCTGTGTCGAACCAATACTCAACACCGCCGTAGTAGCCGTGGTTGGAGACTTTGACGGCACGGGCAGCGGCCTTGTCCTGCTCCGTCATGTTTTCGACCTGCATTTCTTTCATGCGCTTGAGGGCGATATTGCGGCCCTTCGACCAGCCGCCTTTGCCCCAAGTCTGTTCCACGGGCTGCATCTGTTGCCTGTCGAAATTGACCCACCAGACGAGGCGGGTTATTTTTTCCTCCGTGGAAGCCGAGGCCACCTTTCTCCCCTTCAAGGGTTGCAATTGGAGCAACGCATCGAGCGAACGCTCCCATTTTTCGGTTTTTGGGAAAAGGTGCAAGATGCTCTCGACGCCCATTTCTTCTTCGAGGTTGGCAGCGACTTCGGCGTATTCAGCCCTGATATTATCATCCTGCTCCAGTTTTGACAAAATAGCCGCCAGCTCCAGCTCCATCCAACGGTAGCCATTTTTGGTGGCTTTGTGGAGGTTGTCCTTGATGAGCGGCAAGTATTCCACCTGGAATTCTTGGTCGCACCAGTAGTGGGCGGCTGCGAAAAATATCCAGCCCAGCGGCGACTCTGGCAACGTGCCCAGCAGCGCACGGGCATCTAGGCTGCGGTTCAGTTGGTAGTAAATGCCACTTTTCAGGTAGTTGAAATAGGGGCTGTGCGTGTTCAGGATGGTCTCTTCGGCGTAACGTTCGGCGGTTTTGAGGTATTCTTTGTCCTTCTCCCTCAGAACGGCCAGCACGTGTACCACGCCCAAAAACGACGGCAACGTACCCTTGCGCAACCCGAGGTCTTTGCGGAACAGTTTCAGCGATTCCTCGAAATGCCGCAGCGCCAAGCCCACATCTCCCAAAAAATAATGCGCCGCCCCAATGCGGGCCAAGCGGGCGTAGCTAGTGGTTTCTGCCTGCGCCAATTGCAGCGCCTCGTCGAAGCGGCCTTTGCGCAGCAGCAGGTTCGACATCATGGGCAGCCCCTGCTTTTGTTTGTCCTTGTCGGTGAGCCAACCGTTGTTTTCGAGAAAGGTCACGAAGGTGCCAACGGGCTCAAGGGACCTGACGCTCTCCTCTATCAATTGGCCGAGCGCCATGGCCTGGATGGGTTCGGGGAAGGTGGAGAACCACTCGGCATCGAAGGGGGAGAAAAACTGGTTGAAGAAATCGGAATCTGTCCATTCCTTGGCAAAATAGCGCTGGAGGTCGGCTATCACTTCTTCCACTTTTTTCACGCTGCCTTCGTACATGGCGATGCGCAGTTCACGGAGGCAGCCGCCGAAACTGCGGGGCCCCCACATCCATTCCCGGTAGGGCAATACCTTTTGGATGCTGCGCACGTAGTCCTTGAAGTTTTTGTCCACGACGGCCATGCGCATCACCAGTTCCTGAAACTTCTCGGCCACCATCATCTCGCCCTTGGGGCCGAAGCGGAGCCAGCCGCCAGCATCGAGCAGTTCTCGGTAATCCTTCAGTGCTGGCGTCTGGATGTAGTTGCCCCTATCGTTGCGTATCTCGCTTTCCTTAAAAATGGTGACGATGTTGGACGGGCCTACTGGCTCGTAGGCTATCGAGAGGATTTTCAAGAAGATTTGCTCCGTGTCCGAAAGTTCCTTGAAACGCTGGCGAAAGGTGGTTAAATCCATTTTTTACAGCCCGTTTTGAAAAGGGCGCACAAAGGTAAGGCATGGGCAGGGTAGGTTTTTTATTTATTCTAAAATGATTTCCCCAACAGTGCCTTCCATTTCAATTATTTGGATAATTTATAGAAGAATAAAAGTAAATTGTAGATTTACACCCAGTTCCCCTATTGCGTTTGAACAAACACCTAACATACTATGAACGATTTGGCCAATTTGAAGCAAACACTTCGTGATTTGGTGACCGAAGGCGAAATGGAGGCCGCTTTCCTGGAACTGGAAAAGCACCTGCCGCCCGACGTGCCGAAGTTCAATACCCTCCTGCAACTACGTGCCAGGCTGAACGAAATTGACAGCCAACGAATCAAGAAAATTCTTTCCGAAGAGAATATCACGCTCAAGTACAACAGCCTCCGGGACGATGTTTACCTTTTCTTCAGCGGGCTCCAAGAGAGCGATTTCTCGCTCGAAACTGCCAAAAAGGCCAATATGGGCAGCGTGCTGTACCGCATACCCGACAAGATGCAGACGCTGAAAAAAACCAAGTGCATCGTGCGGGTAGCATACGACGAATCCTTAATTAAAGACACCCTCGACACAACCGTGGACGTGGTGATTGAAGCCTTGAAGGTGTCCAAAAACATGGAGGTGAAGCTCGTGGACGAAGAAGGCGACGGCGAATATTTCGAAATCACCAGCCGCTCGACGCCAGAGCAGTTCCTCGTGCAGGACGAGTACACCGAATGGACTTTCTTCGTAAAGCCGCTGGAAATTGGCACCTATCCGCTGGCGTTGATTATCTCGCTCATCATCCACGAAGACGGCAAAGACCGCAAAAAGGACATTGTGCTGGAACGCAGCATCAGCGTCATCACGGAAGCTGTACCAGAAGAAGCGGGCGACCACACGCTGCGCAAAGCAGGCATCATCTTCGCCCTCACCGACTTCGACAAGCTGCCCGCTGGCGGCAAAACACCAAAAAAAGCACCCAAAAAACTGCTCACTGGGGCACTGGTGTTGATTGCACTTGGCATATTGGCTTGGCTTTTTTGGCCAAAACCTAACCTTGATGTTTTTAACTTGGACGGTGACGGCATTGCCGCCAAAGAAGAACAGGATTTCAATGCCGCCAAGGAGCAAAACTCGCCAGAACTGCTCATTGCTTTTCTTGCTGGTTACGAAAACAGCAAGTTTGAGCTGCAAGCCAGGGAACTGGCCACGAAACTGTTGCCCAAAGTCAACCTGGACTCGGCCATCACGGTCTATCGTTTGAAAAACAACATCGAGCCAATTGACCGAGCGATTTCGCTGACGCCCACCAGTACGCAGTCCGGCGAAAACACGTCCGACCCATCGAGCCCCAACGATGAAAAACTGCCGGAAGACGAATCCGGCACGGGGCCTGGCAACACTGTCAGCGTTGACTCAAACAGCGCTGGCCCAAATGGAACTCCTACCACGCAGGGTGGCGGCACTGACCCCAATCAAGGGGGCACCAACGCTGACGGAACAACCAATCCTGCCACCGGGCAGCCGGTTGTTGGCAACCCAAACACTGCCACGCCCACTGGCGGGACGGAACCACCCAAGCCTGCTGTCATCAAGTGGAACGACAAAGTATCGGCTAAAAACGACCCCATCAATTGGCTGCCCACGACCATGGTGAAGGTAAAAGGAGGCCGCTTCAAGATGGGCTGTAACACCAAAATCGAAACGACGGGATGCGCCGTCTTTGCAGAGCCTTCGCACGAGGTAATAATCAAGGACTTCAACATCAGCCGCTTTGAGGTGACGCAGGCACTTTGGATGGCCGTGATGGGCGAGCGCCGGAATCCCAGCCGATTCGACGACTGCGACCTCTGCCCGGTGGAGCGGGTCAGTTGGGACGATGCACAGGACTTCGTCAAGAAACTGAACCGGATGACGGGCGGCAGCTACCGCCTACCCACGGAAGCCGAGTGGGAGTATGCTTCCCGACAGGGCGGCAAAGATGTTCGCTTTGGCGA
This sequence comes from uncultured Saprospiraceae bacterium, assembly GCA_964442355.1. GTDB lineage: Bacteria > Bacteroidota > Bacteroidia > Chitinophagales > Saprospiraceae > UBA6168. The sequence continues at coordinate 8,006 of CAYTZS010000124.1, forward strand.
CGGCTCCAGCATGGCAAAAACCGCCAACTTCAATTTCAACGCTGCCGACATGCCCGGCAGGCGGTTCGAGGAGACGGGCGAGTTCCGACAGCGGACGGTGGATGTTTTCATGCTCAAGGCCAATGCACTTGGCTTGTACCACATGTCTGGCAACGTGGCGGAATGGTGCGAAGACCGCTGGCACAACGACTACGAAGGCGCTCCCGCCGATGGCTCTGCTTGGGTCGAGGGCAACGACAATCGCCGGGTGATTCGTGGCGGTGGCTGGGATACGGAGCCTTATGCCACCCGCACCTACGACCGTGACGCCAAAAAGGAAAGTACCAACGATGATGAGGTGGGGCTTCGGTTGGTGTGGTAGGGGTAGGTGATGGTTCGAGTTTTGTCAAAGTTCGAACTCAATTTTATGAAGCGAGAACACAGGCATCTAGCTGTAATCTACAAAAATCGAATCGCCTCCACTAAAACTATTGTTTGTTAAAACAAGTATTAATCTCTATTTCCAGAATTGCAGAAGCGATTTTTACTTGCCGTTTTGTTCAAAAGCTTACCCGTATTATCTCGTTGTAGCCATGTGATGCCACTTCCAAAAAGTACAAGCCCTTTTTCATTTCAGGCAGCTTCCAGTGTAGGCTAACAAGATTGCCTTTTGTCGCAGCTACGACCCTGCCCATGGTGTCGAACAACCTAAAATCGGCAGTGGAACCCAAACAGTTGATGCAAGCAATGTTCAACTCGCCATTCGTAACTGGATTCGGATATATTTTCAGCAATTTCTTTTCGGCTTTGGCTATATCCGCCCCGCTCACGCAATTGCCCGTTGGGCTGTTCCCATTCGCCTCAATGATGGATGCAAAGAACCCGCTCAGGTTCTCGCAGCGCAGCGGGATGTTGTCGATGCTGTGGCCGGGCGGGTCGTCGAGGCAATCGTCGCCATTGGCAAGGCCATAGTCTAGAATGTCGTCGAAAAGCGGCGGGGCGCTGCTGCCCATCACGCTCCAGGTCACGGCGATGTTGGCACTGCCAAATATTTCGGGGCGGGTTTGCAGCGGTTGGCATAGGTTGATGGGGTTCAGGCAATATGGATATAGCATGAAGAGTGGGTCAGACTCGATGGGCACCACGAGGTCGTCGGTGCGGTGGTACAAGTAAATGGCCGGGGTGTCGAGGCCGAACATGGGTAGCAATATCTCAAACATTCCGCCCATGAACGAGGCCACGCCCTGCACGCTGGCGTCATGGCCGTTGTCCAGGTGCAGCTCGCCTTCAATTGGGCCGAGGTCGGGGCGGCTGCGGTCGGCGGGGGCAGGCACGCAGCTGGCCAAATCGGCGTCGGGCAGCGGGGCGTCGGGCCAAGCATCGGCTTGGTAGGGTTTTTCGTCGGGCAGGTCAATGTATGCGGCCCCGAGGGCGGTGATGGCACCGGCACTGCTGCCGCCAATGAAGACGTTTCGTACGTCGGTAGAATCGGCCTCCCGCCGCCCTTTGAGAAAACGGATAGCGCCCTTCATGTCCTGCACGGCCCGATAGTGTGCCCGCCTGATTTCCATCTCATCGGCAGCGTAAATGCATTTGTTGATGCCCACTGGATTGATGGCATCGTTGCAGAGGGCATAAGGTACGTAAAAATCGAGTGGGTGCATACCGAGTCGGTAGTGGATGCTAGCCGTAACGTAGCCACGTGCGGCCATTTCCTGGCAGATTTGCACCACATCGGCGTCGTTCTTCGTGCCAGCGATGAAGCCACCGCCGTGCGCCATCACGAGCAGCGGGCGTTGGCAGTTGTTGTCGCCAATGGGCTTGTAGAGGTCGAGCACGAGGCTTTCGGTGCCGCCCGCAAACGTGGTGGCCGTGCCGTACGGGATGTTGGTTTCCACCGATACTGCGTATTGCTTTTGGGTGTAGGGGAGTTGGGCGAAGACTTGGATGGTGGCCACCAAAAAAAACAGCGAGAGGCTAGCTAGGTATTTCATCGTCAATGATTTAAGGGTAAAGTTAGCGAACAAATCACGCTACCTCGCTTCGTTTTTTTATTACCGTTCGCTCTTTTTGCGATTTTCAATCATTCAAATATGGGATAATATCGGCCATCAATTAATGGCTTTAACATGATTGTGCTATTGTATGGTCAGTGCCAGCAATGCCAATTTTGCAGCCATAACTAACGTAAAATCTTTAAATCATAAGGCCATGCAATTTGAATATCCTCATATCATTGAAAACGGAGCAGGAGAACGACTAACATTCCATCGTTTGGTTGGCGACCGATTGGAAGGTGAAAGCATCGTACAGCCCAATTGCGGCCCACCGATGCACGTCCACCACAGCCAAGAAGAGGGGATGACGGTTATCTCAGGCAAGCTGGGAATCCAGATTCTGGGCGAAGACCCCGTTTTTTACGAAGTAGGCGAGACCGCAGTGTTCAAAGCGGGTGTACCTCACCGCTTCTGGAACGCCGGGACGGAACCAATGCACTGCAAAGCGTATGTCCAGCCTGTTCAAAACTTCGAGTACTATCTGTCTGAGATTTTCAAGTCCATGCAAGCGAATGGGGGCAAGCAGCCCGGCATGTTTGATGCTGCTTGGCTGCTTGACCGTTATCGCTCGGAGTTTGACATGCTGGTAGTGCCTGCATTTGTCAAGAAATTGGTTTTCCCGGTGGTGCTGTTTATTGGCAGGTTGCTCGGGAAGTTTCATAAATTTGAAGGAGCGCCAGCACCGATAGCTTAACCGATTTAAGCCTAAAGTTTTGCGCAATCGAAGCTGTTTGTACTGCATTAAAACCACACGCCTATTTTCATAGCCGGGTCCAATTTCACGACGCCGCCACCGTTCACTCGCTGGCCCATTCTTCCCTGCAAAGTAGCTTGGCCGCCCAAGTCCACCGTCATCCATTTGCCGAAGGGCAATTGTAAGCCAAGCTTCAGGTTTGGCTGAAGATAGCCTTTAGAGTATCGCTTGATTTCCAACCTTGAAAATTCGTACACGTCTTCTTGCACCAGCTTCACGTTGCCCACAAAACCAAGTATGGGTCCCCAGTCGCCACCACTAGACCAGTTCCTGTCCAGCTCTTCAACATAGCCCTTCTGTCCGGTGGCGTAAACGTACTCCGACACATTACGGCTGCCGATGGTGAGTCCGGGCGTCAGGTAAAGCCCGCCTTGCAGGTGCTTGTTGCGCATTGGCAGCAAATAGCTTTTGTATCCGGCGGAAAAGAAAACATGGCGGTTCAAGTAGAACTCTTTGTAAACTTTTTTCTCCGTCCAATCTTTGTCACGCCCACTGACCGGAATGGGCAGGAAAAAGAAAAATTGTACGCCCTTGGCCACTTCTCCTACGCTGGTATGGTGGAAGAGTTGGTTGAAATAAGGCGTCTCTTTCGGGTCGTCGGAGCCTTTGAAGCGAAAGCCCAAGTTAAGTTCCCAAGCACCAATTTTCGAGTCGGGCAGTTCTACGCCGAGTTGCATTTCACCAGCTTCGGTAAAAGCCTTGTAAGGGGAGGCGGTCAGTCCTATTTTTTTGAAATCTTGCTGTGCAATCAAAGTATGGCTGATAAAAACGGCAGCGATAACAGTGGCGATTGATAAGCTTTTCATGATTGTTGATTTTAGTTGGAACGAAACACGTTCGTCCGTTTTGCATGTTGCAAAGATGTGCTCGTCACTGCCCCGCCTGAAACACACGAACCCGTGATTCGGACAAAATGCCCCGAACGGGTGAGGCCTCACGTCCACGGGTGAGCTTTGGCCAAAAACCAATCAACATCGGTTGTTTTCCTCACGGAAAAGGGTGAGGACAGCTCACGCAATCCCGGCATTTTGACCTGATGAAGCGTGTTGGCGCTCATTTTTGTCGTTACTTTGAAACCAACCAATCATGTCGAAATGCCATTCTCGAAAAAAGCAATCCTAGTCAGTGCAGCCATTTTGCTTGCGCAAATGGCTTTAGCCAACGATACCCTGCGCACCGTGCAGCTCGTTGGGGACGCACTCGTGCTAGGCAGGGGCGGCGAAGTAGGCATTTTAAAAGATGACCTCAGCGACCACGACACTTTTGGTATCGGCGAGATGATGTACGCCCCCAAAACCATGTTCAAGCCGTGGACCAAGGAGCGTTTCCGGTTTGGGTTTACCCAACTTGCCTATTGGCTGCGCCTTGACCTCACCGACACTGCCGACCGCAAGCTCATCCTCGAACTCGACAACCCCTACCTCAGCGAAGTACGGTTCTTTCAAGTCCTCCACGGCGAGGTGCTCGATTCCTCATTCCTGGGCAGCGACCTCCCTTTCGTTGGCCGAAGGCACTGGAACCTACGGGACACCATCCGCATCGCAGCTGGAGACACCGTTCACTGTTTCATCCATTTGCCCTACAACCGCTCGCTCACCGACTTCAACCTATTCCTAACAGATGCGCAAACGAGGGGCAAAGCAGACCGTACCGAGCGGCTGCTGCTCATCGTTTTTTTCTGTCTGATTTTCGTGTACTTGCTCATGCTGGGCCTCGCCATCAACCTCACTCATTTTCGGTACTACTGGTTTTACTTTGCCTACGTGCTGTTGGTGAGCGGCTACATCTTCGCCGATATTGGCCTCGGCTATCAAGCATTGTGGCCAAGTTTACCCTATGTCCAGCAAATATCACTGCCCATTCTGGCCAACGCCTACCTCATCGCTGGGGCCCTGTTTGTGATGGCGCACTTCCACACCCGGCGAGCCTACCCGATGCAGGACATCGCTATCCGGGTAGTCGTGGTGGTAGCTGGCGCAATGATTCCCGTGGCACTTTTCCTGCCGTTGATGCCCCCATTTGCGGCGCATTTGTTTTCCTATTTCCACAGCGTGATGTACATCATCACAGTTTTGCTGTTCTTTTGGCTGGCAAGCGTCGCTTTCCTCCGCAACGACCGCATGTTTCCAGGCTGGCTCATGGTTGGGTTCCTCATCCACGGACTCAATGTCATTTACGCCAGCCTCGAAAACTTCAAGCTGGTGCCGCCGCTCTCGCTCCAATCAGCCTTGGCCGAAAATGGCCTGCTGATTACTTTCCACACGCCGATTGTGCTCATGGGAGGGCTTTTGGTAGAAATGGCCATCGTGCTGGCCATCGGCATCCGCCGATTTAAGAATATGCTGGCAGAGTCGCAGCGCATGAGTCGGGAGTTGGCCGAACAGCGCAAAAAAAACCTCAACGCCCTCTCGCTTGGCATGGAGACCGAGCAGCGCCGCATCGCCCAAGAGTTGCACGATGGGCTGGGTGGTGGTATTGCAGCAGCAAAGTTTAAATTGGAAAAAATCGTGGGAGAACAGCACAACCCAACTGTCGGGCTTGACGAGGTGGTAGCGCAGCTTGCCAGCCTGCACCAAGAGCTTCGGGAAATCGCTCACAACCTCATGCCCAAGCACCTTCACAAGCAGGGCCTGCTGGCAGCCATCGAACAGCTCGTTCGACGAATGGAGGTTGCCGACCCCAACTTGAAAATCAGCTTTTACAACAATGCCGACCTCGACCAAACGAATGAACTTGCACGGGTGTACCTCTACCGCATCACGCAGGAACTACTTGCCAATTTGTACAAGCACAGCGCCGCCAAGGAGGCATATTTGCAGTTCGTGCGGCAGGAAAATGGGTTGCTTATCACGCTTGAAGACAACGGAAAGGGCTTCGATTTGACGCAAGCCCAAAGCGCCAAAGGCATTGGCCTCGCCAACATCCGATACCGGGTGGAAGACGCCCTCGGCGGCAAATTCAGCGTGGAAAGCGCACCTGGGCAGGGGTGCTTGACGACGATTGAGATTCCGTGGAGGAGCTTGGAGGGATAGTCAAACCAGCCCCCTCCCCCGCAGCCAGTTCATCAGCTCCGCAACATTGTGTACGTCCAGCTTGCTGAAGATGTTTTTCCGGTGAGTATCAATGGTGTTTACGCTACGGAACAGCCGCTCGGACATGGCCTGGGTGCTCAGCCCCTCAGCCACCAGCAGGGCGATTTCCAGTTCACGGGGCGTGAGCGGGGCAGCTTTGTCGGTGCTCAGGTCTGTTTCCGAGCGGGACTTTGTTGGCCCTTTTTCGATGATTTTGCGGAGCACGCCGCTTTCCACCACTTCGAATCCAGCGGCCACTGCTTCGATGGCGGTCTTGATTTCCGAACGGCTACGGGCTTTGAGCAGGTAGCCGCTCAAACCCTTTGACAAGGCTGCCTGCACGATGGGCACGTCGTCGTAGCTGGTAAGCAAGATGATTTTCAGTTTGGGGAATTCCTGGAGCAATTGCTCGGCAGTTTCAATGCCGTCGGGCTGCCCCTCACCGAAGCTGTAGTCCATCAGCACAACCTGCGGCTGGTGCTGGCGAACGGCTTCAGCGACCTCACCCGGCACATGAACATGGCCACAAAACCGAATTCGTTCGTCGTTTTGGAACAGCGCCATCAGCCCTTCCACATAGCTTCGGTGGTCATCTGCGAGCACAACGTTGATTTTGTCAGGCATAGCCAAAAAGTCTTGATTTAATCAAAGGTAATGATGAATGCTCAGATTGGAAATTTGGGGTGAGCAAGGACTGAAAAACACAACTCACGGCAGCGCAAATGCCACATAGCTATCGCCAGAAGTCGTACCCAGTTTGCCGCCGCCACAAGCAATCACGACGTATTGTTTGCCCTCCACTTCGTAAACAGCAGGGGTTGTGTAGCCCGGATTGGGCAGCTTCGTCTCCCAGAGCAGCGCTCCCTAGCACTTGTGAAAGGCCCGGAACATGCCGTCCTTGGTGCCAGCGATGTCTTTCGTTTTGTGGGTAAAGGTAGCGAAAAGACGAAATGGCTGTTTCCGTCGCTTTGTAAGTTCAGGAGTTGAAAACCTTTGGGGTATTAATGTAGTTTTGTCCTAAATCCTTTCGCATTTTTATGACCATCTCCGAACTATCACTCCGCCGCCCAGTACTCGCCATCGTGATGAACGTTCTCATCGTGCTTTTCGGCATACTCGGCTTCCGGTCCCTCGGCGTTAGGGACTTCCCTGCCATTGATCCGCCGACCGTCAGCGTGCGCACCAACTACGCCGGGGCCAACGCTGACATCATCGAGAGCCAAATCTCCGAGCCGCTCGAAAAGGCACTGAACTCCATCGCCGGGGTCAAGAGCATCACCTCCGGCAGCAGCCAAGGTGTCAGCAACATCACCGTGGAGTTCGAGCTGGGCATCAGCCTGGAGGACGCCGCCAACGACGTGCGGGACAAAGTAGCCGGGGCGCTTCGCTCTTTGCCACAGGACATTGACGGCCCGCCTGTTGTCTCCAAAGCCGACGCCAGCGCTGGGCCCATCCTCTCGATGACCGTGGAGAGTGACATCCGAAACCAGTTGCAGCTCACCGAATTCGCCAATAACACGCTCGTGGAGCGCTTGGAGACCATCCCCGGCGTGAGCGGCGTGAACATCTGGGGGGAAAAGCGCTATGCCATGCGCATCTGGATGGATCCCGCCAAGATGAGTGCCTACGGCCTCACGCCCACCGATGTGCGCAATGCACTTGCCCGTGAAAATGTCGAATTGCCCAGCGGCAAAATCGCAGGAAACAGCACAGAGCTCACCGTGCGAACATTTGGCAGGCTCAACACCGAGGACGATTTCGCCAATTTGATCGTAAAAAATTCGGAGACAGGCGACATCCGCTTGAAGGACATCGGCAGCGCCGTACTTGGCCCCGAAAACGAGGAAACCGTGCTGAAAAAAAGTATGGTGCCGATGATTGCCGTGGCCATCACGCCACAGCCCGGCAGCAACTATGTGGAGATTTCAGATGAATTTTACCGGAGGCTTGACCAACTCCGCAACGAAGTGCCGGAGGACATCAAGCTCGACATTGCCTTCGACTCCGTGCAGTTCATCAAGCAGTCCATCACCGAGGTGGAAGAAACGCTGCTCATCTCCATCGGCCTCGTGGTGCTGGTCATCTTCTTTTTCTTCCGCAATGCACTGGTGGCCTTCCGCCCGCTGATTGACATCCCGGTGTCGCTCATCGGGGCGTTTTTCATCATGTACATCAGTGGGTTCACCATCAACATACTCACGCTGCTGGCTATCGTGCTGGCCACCGGCCTCGTGGTGGACGATGGCATCGTCGTCACCGAGAACATTTTCAAAAAAATGGAGGGCGGCATGAACAAGTGGCAAGCCGCACGGGAGGGGTCGAAGGAGATTTACTTCGCCGTCATCGCCACGAGCATCACGCTGGCGGTCATCTTCCTGCCCATCATCTTTTTGGAAGGCTTCGTCGGGCGCTTGTTCCGGGAGTTCGGCATCGTGGTGGCGGGGGCCGTGCTTATCTCGGCCTTCGTATCGTTGACGCTGACGCCGGTTTTGAACGTAAAAATGAGCGGCGGCCACCACGGCTGGCTCTGGCGAGTGACCGAACCGTTTTTTGCGGGCATGGAAAGTGGTTATCACTGGCTGCTCAATGGGTTCATGAAAATCCGCTGGATGGCCCTGCCTGTCTTGGTCGGCTGCTTTTTTATCATTTGGAAAATAGGCAGTGGGCTGAAATCGGAGCTGTCGCCGCTCGAAGACCGCAGCCAATTCCGCATGCAAATGTCCATGCCCGAAGGCACCAGCTTTGACGGGATGGACCGCTACATTGACCGCATGTCGCAGTTCATGCTCGACTCGGTGCCGGAGCAACGGGTGGTGATGAGCGTAACGGCGCCCTGCTGTTCGACTAGGATGGTTTCGTAGGTCATA
>CAYTZS010000125.1:0-16709 GCA_964442355.1 uncultured Saprospiraceae bacterium
CGGTCTTCGAAGAGGTATTCGTTGATTTTGCGGGGACTGCCGTGCACCAGCAGCAGGTTCAGGCGGTCGTCGTTCAGTTGGAATTCTAACCGGATGTGATGGGGCAGGGAGCGCAAATACTGCCGTTCCGCTGGTTGCGTGATTTGATTGGTGTACGAAATGGAAACGGCGCCGTTGGCCTTTTCCTCGTCGGTTTTGTAGGCACAGCCGCAGTCATCTATGCCCCTGCCAATGCCAAAGTCATAGTTCCCGGTGATGGTCGGGATGCCCCGGCGGCGTATTTCCTGGATGACCTCATTTGGCCAGACGTTATAGCCCACGAGGTCGCCGAGGCAGTAAATGGCATCGGGTTGTTGTCGCTCAATGTCTGCAAGGCAGGCTTCGAGGGCTGGCAAGTTGGCGTGGATGTCGGAGAATAGTGCGATTTTCATGTGAGAGTTGATAGTTTGTTAGTTGATTAAGTGGTTAATATTTTTGCTTGTTGGCGAAGGCAACCAGCGATAGCATCACTGGTACTTCGACCAGCACCCCAACCACACAGACCAGTGCAGCAGGGCTTTCCAGTCCGAACAAAGCGATAGCGACAGCGACAGACAATTCAAAGAAATTGCTTGCGCCAATCATCGCCGCTGGTGCACAAACCGGGTAGGGTAAGTTGAGCTTTTTGCCACCCACCCAAGTAATATAGAAGATGAAATAGGTTTGGATGATGAGTGGTATGGCAATGAAGAGTATGATGAGCGGATTGTTCAGGATGTTGTTGCCTTGAAATGCAAACAACAGCACCAGTGTTAACAGCAAAGCAATGATGCTCACAGGTTTGAATTTAGGCAAGAATTCATTTTTGAACCACTGCTCGCCTTTCGATTTAATAAGTAGTTTACTGGTCAAAAAGCCTGCTACCAAAGGGATTACGACATACACAAGTGTGCTCAAAATCAGTGTTTCATAAGGAATGACAATATTGGTAATGCCGAGCAATAAGCCGACTATGGGCACGAAAAGCACCAAGATTATCAGGTCATTGACTGATACCTGCATGAGTGTGTAATTAGGGTCTCCATCACTCAGGTATGACCATACGAAAACCATTGCTGTGCATGGTGCCGCTCCCAAAATAATAGCCCCAGCGATATATTCCCCTGCCATCTCTGGCGTTATGTATGCTGAATAAATATTGGAGAAAAAAAGCCAAGCAAAAAACGCCATAGTAAATGGTTTTATCAACCAATTTACAACCACTGTAAGTATTATGCCTTTGGGTTTTCTCCCGATTTGTTTAATGCTCAAAAAATCAATTTGAAGCATCATCGGGTAAATCATCAACCAAATGAGCACAGCAATGGGGATGTTGACTTTGTAAATCTCCATTTTGCTGAGATATTCCATTGAATCGCCAGCAAGATAGCCGAGCAATATGCCACCACCTATGCACAACGCTACCCATAAGGTTAGGTATCGTTCAAAAAAAGCAATTTGCTTTTTGGGCTCGTTTAAAGTTTTTTCCATGATTTTCGTTTGTTCGATTTATTGTCAAAAGCGGAAGTTCGTAAGCGCAAAAAAGCATTGGGGCAGCTGCGCCGCCCCAATGCACTTGGTTGGTTTAGCAACACCCGCTGCCCGGTTCGCAGCAGTTGTCTTTTGTCAAAGTTTCAAGTTGAAGCTTTGGCTTTTTCGCTCGCTTCTCACCCGCCTTTTCCGCATAAACGGTGATGCTGAAGATGCCCGTTTTCGATGCAGCGAACTCCCGGAGTTCATCCGCTGAAAGGTACTCCAACAGTATTTTGTCTGGGATGAGGATGGGCTTTTGCTTTTGCACCTGCTTACCTTCAAAGCCAGCTTCGTCAATCAGCGCTAGGTACTCATCCATTTGCATGGCACCAGAGACGCAGCCTGCGTACATCTCTGCAGCGGCTTTGAGTGCATCTGGCAACTCGCCCCGGAGCACTACGTCCGAGATACTGAAGTGTCCGCCGGGTCGCAGCACTCGCTTGATTTCACCGAAAACCTTGGCTTTGTCGGGCACGAGATTCAGCACACAGTTGCTCACCACCACGTCCACACTGTTGTCACTGACGGGCAGTTCCTCGATGTCGCCTTGCCGGAACTCTACATTGTTGTAGCCCAATTTTTCGGCGTTCTGGCGAGCCAATTGAATCATCTTTGGGGTAAAATCCACACCGATGACCTTGCCTGATTCGCCTGTTTCCGCACGTGCCACGAAGCAGTCGTTGCCAGCACCAGAGCCGAGGTCGAGCACGGTGTCTCCTGCTTCGATTTTCGCAAACTGCGTGGGCAGGCCGCAGCCCAATCCGAGGTCGGCATCGGGGTTGTAGCCTTCGAGGTTATCGTAGCTGTCCGACATGATGGTGTAGGTGCCACAAGTGGTTGCGCCGCAGCACGAAGAGGCGTTGGATGCCTTGTCCTGTGTGGCGATTTCCGAGTATTTTTCCCGGACGACTTTCTTCAATTCTTCTGCTGATGTCATTTTGATAGGTGATTTATTTATCGAAAAAATACGATGAATTTTGCCAAAAAAAAGCCTTGGCCACGACTTTTTCAACAGCATTTGTCCTTCATCGTGTGAGTGAAAAACAAAGAAAAAATCCTTTCAAAGCGCATGAAGGTCTCGGTGTTTAAACAGTAGCAAGACTTAGCGCCCTCCACCGTGCCTTGAATCAGGCCAGCATTCAGCAGCTCCTTCAAGTGCTGCGAAACGGTGCTCTGTGCCAGCGGCAAGACCTCCACGATTTCGCCGCAGATGCAGCTTTGACGCTTGGCCAGTTCTTTCAAAATGGCGATACGGGCAGGGTGGGCAAGTGCCTTTGCCAATGTGGCCAGTTCCTGCTCTTCTTGCCCAAATTCTTCTTTTTTGTGTACTGCCATTTGGCGGTTGATTTTAATTTCATCGCAAAAATACGATGATAAAATTAACCCGCAAGCGCTCACCCAAAATTTTCTCAAAAAATTTTCAAATTAGAAAAGGTCACGAAACAAGTTGGACTTTTTTGGCTGCCTCCGGCGGACAAAAAAGTCCAACTAAGTGTGTGTGTTTGGCGGCAAAGCCGCCAAACACACACACTTACATCTTATTTCGCACAGGTTACTTACTTCATGACCAGCAGTGGTATCTTGGAGTGTACGGTCATTTGCTTCGTCACGCTTTTGTGGAAGATTTTACCGAAAGTATCCCGGTCAATGGAGGGCATGGCGAGCAGGTCGAGGGTCCAATCATTTGCGAAGGCTTCCAAGCCAGTTTGAATGGATTCTTCCTCCACGGCCTGAAAAGTGATTTGCAGCGCCACGGTATTGTTCGCAAAAAACTCCTTCATCTCCTCGAAGCGAATTTCTGTTTCTGCTGCTTTGCCGGGTTCTTCGATGTGGACGCAGCGCACGACTGGATGGAAAGGCTCCATCATTTTGCACAATTTCCAGAGGTGGTAGGGGTCGGTTTCGTGGAGGTCGGCGGCAAATCCCACGGTCGAAAAACCCTTGAAAGTTGCCAGTTCGGGCACCACCAACACATGGCAATGCGCTTGCTTCACCACCGAGGCTGCATTCGTGCCAAAAGCGCTTTCCCAAGCGGAATGGTAGTCATTTGTGCCCATCAAAATCAGGTCAACTTCCTCCTCTTCAGCCACCGTCACGATGGCAGAATAAGGCAACCCACTGACCTTGACATTTTCCGTCACCACAGGTTCTGATTGCAGTGTTGCTTTGGCTTTAGCGATGCCATTGGTCTTGAAATCTATCAGCAATTGCTGGGCGAGCTCGATTTTTTCTTTGGTTGCCAAATCAACCAGCACAGGCAAATCCGTCACGCCATAATCTGGCGAAACGATGTGCAGAAGCTTGATGGAGGACTGCCATTTTGCGGCGAGTTGCAGGGCGAATTGGTAGGCATTTTCTGCACACGCCGAAAAGTCGGTGGGGACGAGGATGTTGTTTATGATTTTCACGGCAAATGATTTTTGGCAAATGTTTGCTCAAATATGCCCATGAAAACAGGGGTTTTGGATGATAATGCTCATCAAATGGCATTGACAAACATCAACAATTTTAGCTTCAATCCTTCAATAAAATTTGTACCCTTTCAGCGCCTTGATATAATTCGCCCGCTCGTACGCCGCAGGCTCTGCCACCTGCATTTGGCTCATCACGCCTTTCATTTCATCAATGGAATTGAAGTCACGGGCATGCATCCAAACCTCCAACTCGGCCAGTATCTGGTAAATATACGAGATGCCGTTTTTGAACAAACAGGAGGCAGCCATCGCCACGTCGGCCCCGGCCAACAAGTATTTGATGACTTCAGTGCTACCCTGCACGCCTGTTGTGGCCGCCAGCGACGCATTGATTTTTCCGTACAACAGGCCCAGCCACAGCAAGGGCAAACGAATCTCGTTCGGCGAACTCAGTTCCAGCGAGTTCACGATTTCCAAGGTGTCAATGTTGAAATCAGGTTCGTAAAAACGGTTGAACAGCACCAAGGCATCGGCCCCAGCCTCCGAAAACTGCTTGGCGGAATGGCCGAACGCACTAAAATATGGGTTCAGCTTGAGCGCCACAGGCAGGTCTACTTTCTCTTTTACCAGTTTCAAAATGTTGAGGTAGCGGTGCTCCACGTCCATCCCGCTTTGGTTGATGTCGGCTGGTACGAAAAACACGTTCAGCTCGATACCATCTGCCCCAGCCTCTTGGTATGCCTTGGCATAATCCACCCAGCCGCTAGCGGTGATACCGTTCAAACTACCGATGATGGGAATGTCCACCGCCTCCTTTGCCTTTCGGATGAGTTCGAGGTAGCGGTCAATGCCGACCCGGAAATCGTCCATCGGCGGCAGGTAGCTCAAGGACTCCGCAAAGCTGTCCGTGCCAGCCCCCGTGAGGTAGTCCCATGCGGCTTCTTCCTGCCTGATTTGCTCCTCAAACAAGGAGAAAAGCACCACGGCACCTGCCCCAGCGTCCTCCATTTTTTTGATATTGTCCAATTTCTCCGAAAGCGGCGAAGCGCTCACGACGAGCGGGCTTTTGAGGTTCAAGCCCATGTATTTGGTGGAAAGGTTCATTTTGTCAATGGTTTAGAATATTTAGAGGAGTTTAGAGGGTTTAATTGGGGCCGTGCTAAACTTTCTAAACCCCTCTAAACCCACTAAACCTTCTCAGCCGACTGGAGCAAACTCCCTGGCTCCCTTCGTGGCCATGTCCTCGTAAGTTTTCCAACGTAAATCAACCAGTTCTTGCGCAAGCACCATCAGCCGCTCGGCCTCGGTCGGGTTGCTGCGGGTCAGTGACTTGTAGCGCATCTCGTTATAGGCGTAGTCCCGCAGCTTAATTTGAGGGCGAGGCGAGTCGAGCACGAACGGGTTTTCGCCCGCTTGCCGCAGTTCTGGGTTGAAACGGATGAGTGGCCAGTAAGCGCTGGCCACGGCCAAATCCTGCTGCTTCATCCCCTGCGTCATGTCGATGCCGTGAGCGATGCAATGGCTGTATGCCAGTATCAGCGACGGGCCAGGATAGGCTTCTGCCTCCCGCATGGCGAGCAGCGTTTGCTGTGGATTGGCACCCATCGCAATCTGCGCCACATACACATTGCCGTAAGAAATTGCCTGCAAGGCCAAGTCCTTCTTGCCTACCCGTTTGCCAGCCGACGCAAACTTGGCAGTGGCTGCCGTCGGCGTTGCCTTCGAGCTTTGGCCGCCCGTGTTGGAATAAACCTCTGTGTCGAGCACGAGCACGTTCACGTCACGGCCACTGGCCAGCACGTGGTCGAGGCCGGAGGAGCCGATGTCGTAGGCCCAGCCGTCGCCACCAACGAGCCAAGTGCTGCGGCGCACGAGGTTGTCGGCCACGGAAAGCAGGTCTTCAGCGATGGAGTTGCCCTCCAGTTTTACCAGTTTCACTTTCAGCCTTGCCACCCGGATTCGTTGCTCCCGAATCTCGACCTCCGTCCGTTGCGGCGCATTCAAAATATCGTTCAAGAGCTGGCTGCCCAGTTCGGCCTCCAGTTTTTGCATCAATTCCTGCGCCATGGCGGTGTGCTTGTCGGTGGCCACTCGCATCCCCAAACCGAACTCGGCATTGTCCTCGAACAGCGAGTTCGACCAAGCGGGACCTCGGCCTTCCTTGTTCACCGTCCAGGGCGTGGTGGGCTGGTTGCCGCCGTAGATGGAGGAGCAGCCCGTGGCATTGGCCACCAGCAGTCGGTCGCCGAAAAGTTGGGAAAGCAGCTTGACGTAGGGCGTTTCGCCGCAGCCAGCACAGGCACCGCTGAACTCGAAGAGCGGCTCTAAAAACTGCGTACCACGCACACTGGAGAAGTCCACTTTCGAACGGTCGTTGAGCGGTATTTTTTCAAAAAACGCAATATCGGTGCGGGTTTTGGCAATCATCTCGTCCTCTCTTGGCCGCATGTTGATGGCCTTCACGCCGCTTTGTTTCAGGCTTTTTGCAGGGCAAACCTCCACGCAGAGGCCGCAGCCCGTGCAGTCCTCGGCATAGACTTGGAGGCTGTACTGCGTGTCCGGGAAGCCCCGTGCCGAGATAGGTGCGGCCTTGAAGCCCTCCGGCGCATTTTGCAATTGGAATTCATTGAAAAACTTGGAGCGGATGACGGCGTGCGGGCAGACGAAACTGCAATTGCCGCACTGGATGCAAACGTCCGGCTCCCAGACCGGGATGAAGTCGGTGATGTCCCGTTTTTCCCATTTCGTGGTGCCGCTGGGGTAAGTACCGTCCACGGGAATCATGCTCACGGGCAGGTCGTTGCCAGCGCCGCTCATCATCATCGCCGTCACCTCCTGCACGAATCCCGGCGCTGCCGAAGGCACCACGGCGAGGAACTCGGCTTGGCTGCTGGCACGGCTTGGAATCTCGACTTTGAACAGGTTTTCCAGCGTGTTGTCCACCGCCTTGAAGTTCATTTCCACCACCGATTTGCCCTTGTTGGCGTAGGTTTTTTCGATGGCCTTTTTGATTTGTTTAATCGCCTCATCCTTCGGCAAAACGCCGCTCAGGGCGAAGAAACAGGTCTGCATGATGGTGTTGATGCGGCGGCCCATGCCGTTGTCCTGCGCCACCTGCGTGGCGTCAATCACGTAGAAATTCAGCCGTTTGTCAATCAACTGCTGCTGCACGGGGCGGGGCATTTTGTCCCAAACCTCCGAGACGGGGTAGGGGCTGTTGAGCAGGAAGGTGCCGCCCGGCTCGGCGTATTGCAGCACGTCGGTTTTTTTGATGAAATTGAACTGGTGGCAGGCCACGAAGCCCGCCGTTTCAATCAGATACGGCCTGCGAATGGGACGAGGTCCAAAGCGCAGGTGCGACACCGTCTGCGACCCCGATTTTTTACTGTCGTAAACGAAGTAACCCTGAGCGTACAGGTCGGTGTTTTCCCCGATGATTTTGATGCTGTTCTTGTTTGCCCCGACCGTGCCGTCGGCACCGAGGCCAAAGAATACGGCCTTGGTTTCGTCCGCCTGTTCGATGCTGAACGCCGGGTCGTAGTCGAGGCTGGTGTGTGTCACGTCGTCGTTGATGCCGATGGTGAAATGGTTCTTCGGCTCCGGCTTTTTCAGTTCATCGAAGATGCCCTTGACCATCGCCGGGGTGAATTCCTTAGAGGAGAGACCGTAGCGACCGCCGATGACGGTGGGCATAGACTTTCCAGGTTTTGAAAACCTGGAAAGTCTGTCAGTAAACAACGCCGTCACCAAATCCATGTAAAGCGGCTCGCCGAGCGACCCCGGTTCCTTCGTTCGGTCCAATACGGCGATTTTTTCCACCGAAGCTGGCAATGCCGCCAGCAGGCTCGCTGCCGAAAATGGGCGGTACAACCGCACCAGCACCACGCCCGTTTTCTCGCCTTTTTTGTTCAAAAAATCTGCGGTTTCCATGGCCGTCTCGGTGCCGCTGCCCATCACGATGATGACCCGGTCGGCCTCCGGGTGGCCATAATATTCAAATAGCTTGTAGTAGCGGCCTGTCAACTTGCCGAATTTTTCCATCTCCTCCTCCACGATGAGGGGCGTTTTTTGATAAAAAACATTGCTAGACTCCCGCCCTTGGAAGTAGATGTCGGGGTTCTGCGCCGTGCCGCGGATGAAGGGGTTGTCGGGGTTGAGTGCCCTCGCCCTGTGCGCCCGCACCAGTTCGTCGGGAATCATCGCCCGGATGTTGTCGTCGGAGAGCATGGTGAGCTTGTTGACCTCGTGCGAGGTGCGGAACCCATCAAAAAAGTGGATGAACGGTATCCTACTGCGCAAAGTAGCGGCCTGCGAAATCAGCGCCATGTCGTGCGCCTCCTGCACGGAGGCGGAGCAGAGCATCGCCCAGCCCGTGGCACGGGTAGCCATCACGTCTTGGTGGTCGCCAAAGATGCTCAATGCCTGCGCCGCCAGCGACCTTGCCGCCACTTGGAACACGGTCGAGGTCAGCTCCCCGGCGATTTTGTACATGTTGGGAATCATGAGCATCAAGCCTTGCGAAGCAGTAAAAGTGGTCGTGAGCGCACCTGCTTGCAAGCTGCCGTGAACGGCCCCGGCAGCCCCGCCCTCGTGCTGCATTTCAATCACATCCGGCACGTTGCCCCAGATGTTCGGGATGCCCTTGGCGCTCCATTCGTCGCAATGCTCGGCCATTGGCGAGCTGGGGGTGATGGGGTAAATGGCGCAGACTTCGTTGACCCGGTAGGCGATGTACGCAGCGGCCTCGTTGGCGTCAATGGTGGCGATTTTTTTATTGCTTGACATATTCTTGATTTACGATTGCGGGATTTACGATTTACGATTTTGCAATGCGTTGAGCATTAAGGTGACATCTTTTTTCCAAGCTCGGATTTTTCAATTTCCTACAAATTTCAATAGGAAAAAAGGTGTCATCTTGATGCGGTCGTCGGGAGATGACACCTTTTTTCGCTTCCCAAACCTGCTTCTCCATCAGTCCGTAGCAGCGAAAAAAGATGTCACCTCCAGGTCAAACCTCTGCCACCATCTCTATTGCATGACACGGGCATTGCTCATAGCACACCGCACAGCCCGTGCATTTGTCGTAGTCGAATTTGTAACGCTTGCCTGGGCCAAGTTTGATGACCGCCTGCTCAGGGCAGGAACCGTAGCAACCGTCGCACTCGAAGCAGTTGCCACAAGAGAGGCAGCGCTTGGCTTCGTATAGCGCCTCCCGTTCTGTCAAACCATGCAGCACTTCATCGAAATTGGTGATGCGGGCTTCGGTGGCAAGCTCCATTTGTTGGCGCTGTGGCGCTTGGGTTTGGAACCAGAGGTGCAGTTTTTCATGACCAACGACGGGATGTTTGGCCGCTTTTTGGAAGTCAATGCCCTTGAGCCAAGCGTCAATGTTTCGAGCAGCTTTTTTTCCATGCCCGATGGCGTGGGTGACGGTGCGGGTAGTGGGCACCATGTCGCCGCCAGCGAAGAGGCCGGGGTAACCCGTCATCATGTTCGGAGCGACTTGCACTGTGCCGTCGCTGTCAAACTCAATGCCCGGCACGTTTTTCAGGAAGCCCGTGTCGGTGTCTTGGCCGAGGGCGAGGATGAGCGCATCGGCCTCCAGCGTCTCGAATTGGCCGGTGGGCACGGCCTTGCCGCTTTCGTCCACTTTCATCACCTCGACGGTGAAGGTGGTGTTGTCTATCATTTTAATGGTGCGCAGCCAGTTGATTTTTACGCCCTCTTGCATTGCTTCGGTGGCCTCGAAATCGTGGGCGGGCATGTGTTTCCTATCCCTTCGGTAAATGATAAGTGGCTCATAACCAAGGCGTTTGGCGGTGCGAGCGGCGTCCATGGCCGTGTTGCCGCCGCCGTAGATGGCCACCCGTCGGCCAAGCTTTGGCGGCTCGCCATCCTCCACGCTTTTCAGGAAGGAAATGGCGTCGAGCATCTTGGCGGCACCGTGGTTGGGTATCTCGGTTTTCTTGGAAATATGGGCACCAATGGCTATGAACACGGCATCGAAGCCGCCCTCAGTTTTTTCTTGCAAAACATCCGTGACACGGTGGTTGTAGGTGAAAGCAACACCCATTTCAACGAGCCGTTGAGTCTCGGCCTCAAGTTCTTGCCTTGGCATCCGGTAGGCGGGTATGCCGAAGTGCATCATGCCGCCCGCCACGGGGCCAGCTTCCCGAACCTCCACTTCGTGCCCCAGCCGCCGCAGGTGGTACGCCGCCGAGAGGCCCGATGGGCCTGCGCCAACGACTAAGACTTTTTTGCCAGATGGAACTACATTGAACTTTGGTTTCCAGCCGTTTTTCAATGCCTCATCGCCCAAGTACCGCTCGACAGCATGGATGCTCACGCTACTGTCGGTGAAGGCCCGGTTGCAGGCATTCTCACAGGTGTGGTAGCACACCCGGCCCATGATGGCGGGGAATGGGTTTTCTTCGATGAGCTTTTGCCATGCCTGTTCCCATTTGCCAGCTTGCGCCAGCGCCAACCATGCTTGTATGTTCTCGCCGGCGGGGCAAGTTTCGTTGCAGGGTGGAAGCATGTCGAGGTACACGGGGCGTTGCTTGCGGGTGGCTCCTGTCCCTTTTGCGTGGATGCCGGGATTAACCGGAGCGGTCATTTCTTTGTGATTGGCCATAACATTTTTCGCTGGGCGGTAGACGGCAGACGGTGGACGAACTGCTGAACCTCCGGTTATTAAATTGGGCTAAAGGTAGAGGGGTGGGAAAAGGGTGGCTAATGACAAAAATCGGGGGAATGCTGATTTTTGTCAGTTCAATAATCCGTTGGAGAAATGGATTGAGCGGCATGTAATTCTCAGCGCATCATGGGGCTTTAATTGTCAAGCTCGACTAACTTCGCCACCTAAAAAAATTGATTTTGACAAGAAAATACATCGAAGGCCAAGACTTCAAAGGCATTGATTTCACCCAAAACCCGTTTGAAGTCGCCGAATATGAAGGCTGTAATTTTATCAACTGCAACTTGGCAGGTGCTGACATGTCGGATGTGGTGTTTGTAGAATGCAATTTTGAGGGTTGTGACCTGAGCAATGCCAAGCTGAAAGGCACGGCTTTCAAAACCGTCAGGTTCAGGGAGTGCAAACTGCTGGGGCTGCATTTTGACGACTGCAATCCCTTTTTATTAGCGTTAAGCTTCGAAGATTGCGTTTTGAACTTTGCTGTTTTTTATCAGGTGAAACTCAAGAAAACCAACTTCGTGAATTGCAAACTAGAGGAGGCAGACTTCATGGAAGCTGATTTGACCAATGCTGTTTTCCTGCGCTGCGAGCTGCAAAAAGCCGTGTTCGAGAACACCAATCTGGAAGGAGCTGATTTTCGGACTGCTTTTAATTTTTCCATTGACCCTACTACCAACCGTGTCCAAAAGGCAAGATTTTCGGGGCAAAATATCGCTGGGCTGCTCCATCGGTTTGGGGTCAAAATTGAGTGAAGGTACTTTTTCACTCCATCTTTATGTTTCTTTGTATTGTCTCGATGCGCCTAAGTTTTATCGAAATTGAGCTAAACTGGCCACAAATTCAATTAGATTTGTCGTCATGGAATTACTGGAAAATCTCGACCCGCTTCTCCGCACATTTTGGTACGTCGCCATTCCGACGAGCCTGATATTCATCCTGCAAACCATCATGACTTTTGCAGGGGCGCACCATTCCGATGGCATGGACGCTGCCTTTGGCACACATTCGGACGGTCACGATGGCGACGGTTTTCATGTCTTTTCTTTCAAGAACCTCATCAACTTCTTGTTGGGATTCAGTTGGACGGGCATTAGTTTGTATGGTCTGGTAGGCAATGGCATTGGGCTAATCCTGCTTGCATTGGCAGTGGGGATATTCTTTGTTTGGTTGTTTTTCTTTATCATCAAGCAGTTGCAACGACTGGCTGAGGACAATACTTTTCAACTTGAAGATACCCTCGGAAATGAGGTGGAGGTTTACCTTAAAATTCCAGCCAAAGGCAATGGCACAGGCAAGGTGCTGGCCAGCGCACGTGGTTCCATGCACGAGCTGGAAGCCATGTCCGACAGCGCTGAAATACCGTCCAATGCCAAAGCCCGAGTAGTCGGCGTGGAGGGTAGTATGCTAATCGTAACACCAATCTAATTTATCAATATGGGTTCAATTATCATCATCGTTGTAACGGCGTTTGTTGTTTTCATCACCTTCATAGCGCTGATATCGCGCTACAAACGCTGTCCTTCAGACAAAATCCTTGTGATTTATGGTAAAACGGGTGGCACCTCCGCCAAATGTATCCACGGCGGTGGCGCATTTGTCTGGCCCGTCATCCAGGACTACGCCTACCTCGACCTGAAGCCGCTTTCCATCGAAGCCAACCTGACCAATGCACTCAGCCGCCAGAACATCCGGGTGGATGTGCCCTGCCGCTTCACCATTGCCATCAGCACCGAGGCGGACAGCATGAACACCGCCGCCGAAAGGCTGCTTGGCCTCACGCACGAGGCCATTCAGGAACTGGCAAAGGACATCCTTTTCGGCCAGTTGCGCCTCGTCATCGCCACGATGACCATCGAGGAAATCAACAGCGACCGTGACAAGTTCCTCGAAAACATCTCGAAGAACGTGGACAGCGAGCTGAAGAAAATCGGCCTGAAGCTCATCAACGTGAACGTGACGGACATCAAGGACGAGTCCGGTTACATCGCAGCGCTGGGTAAAGAGGCTGCTGCAAAGGCCATCAACGAAGCTAAAATCTCCGTTGCTGAGCAAGAAAAAATAGGTGAAACGGGCAAGGCTCTCGCCGACCGGGAAAAGGACACGCAGATTGCGGAGACGCACCGTGACCGGGACGTGAAGATTGCCATCACACAAAAAGACCGGGAAATCAGCATTGCCGCTGCCGCAAAAGACGAGGCCATCGGTCGGGCGGAGGCCGAGCGGGATACCCGTGTAAAGACCTCCGAAGCCAACGCCGTGGCCATCAAGGGCGAGAACGAAGCGAAGATTTCCATCGCCAACTCCGATGCCCTGCGCCGGGAGAAGGAAGCCGAATCGAACCGCATCGCCATTACCGCCGAGAAGGTGCAGCAAGCACGGGCGATGGAGGAGGCATACCTTGCGGAGCAAAAAGCGGAGTTGGCCCGTTCGGAGCGGGAGCGCTCGACGCAGATTGCCAATATCGTCATCCCTGCCGAAATTGCGAAACAACGGGCCATCATCGAAGCCCAGGCTGAGGCCGAGCGTATTCGGGAGAACGCAAAGGGCGAGGCCGATGCCATTTTCGCAAAGATGGAAGCCGAGGCAAAGGGCCTTTACGAGATACTGACCAAACAGGCCGAGGGCTACAAGGAAGTGGTGGCCGCTGCGGGTGGCGACCCGACCAAAGCCTTCCAGTTGTTGCTCATCGAGAAGCTGCCTGAACTTGTGAAAACGCAGGTAGAGGCCGTGAAGAACATCAAGATTGACAAAATCACAGTCTGGGACTCCGGCAACGGAGAAAACGGTGGCACCAGCACATCCAATTTCGTCTCCGGTATGATGAAGACCGTGCCGCCACTCAACGACCTCTTCAACATGGCTGGCTTGAACCTGCCGACTTATTTGAAAGGGGCGAACGATGCGAAAGTAGAAGGCGGCGAAGCGAAAGAATAATCAACCAACATCTGGTTTAGATACAGTGGCGGCTGCGAGAATACAATCTCCCAGCCGCTTTTATTTAGGTCTCAATTGTTGATTGAGCGCCTTGACAAGGCCAGTTGCAAGCTCATTTGAAAACTGCTTGCCGATACTTTCCACTTGCCTGACCCAACGAATGCCTTGGATGGCATTGGTCAGGAAAATTTCGTCCATTTCGGCTATCAAATCAGTGGTCAATGGCAGTTCTTGCGCTTTGATACCCAGTTGGCTAGCCAAGTCAAGCAGTGTCGCTCGCATCGTGCCTGCAACACAGCCTTCGCTGGGGGGTGGGGTAAGCAGCTCGCCATTTTTCACCGTAAATATATTGGAGCTGGAACCGCAGGCAAGTCGGCTATTTGTGTTGAGCAAAATGCAATCGTCCAAGCCGTTTTCCTTTTTGTAAATGGATGCCAGCACATAGGGTAGGGCAGAGCTTGTTTTCAAGTTTTGGAGTGGCTGCAAAGGAAGCTGCACTTGGTGGAATATGCCGACTTTCAATCCAATTTCATTCAGTTCAAAATTGAATGAGGGCAGTGGGGTTGCTTCTACCAAAAATACTGGCAGGTTGGTTTCAGGGGTGTAAAGCCCCCCACTACTGCGCCAAACGGTGAGGCGGATGCGCCAGTTACCTTGATTTTGAGTCAGTTTTTCGATTTCGTTTTGGAAAAAAAATGGAGAGAAAAAATCGGGTATATCCATTTTCAAAAAAGCTAAACCCGCAGAAAGTCGTTGCCAGTGCCGCTCGAAGAAGGGCATTTCTCCATTTATAACCCGGATACTTTCGAACAACCCATCGCCGTAGCGGAAGGCTCGGGTGCCAGCCGTGAAAATGGGTTGCGAAGCGGGCAATACAGCTCCATTGTAGTTGACAAACATGGCTGATTAGTTTTTAGCTGCGCAAAGATGGCCTAGCTGACTGGTTAACAAAAATCGTTGGAACAAAAAGCAGGCTCCTCTGTTTTTCTTGTGATTTATGGCTACCTTTCTAACTTAATCTGACCAAATCGAATGTATAAAATACAGGAAATGTCCTACATCAAAGAAGAGACCTACAACACTGAAATGACCAGCAAACTAACCGAAAACTATCGTGGCATCATCGAAGAACTGGGCGAGGACGTCTATCGGGATGGCTTGTTGAAGACCCCAGAACGTGCCGCCAAAGCCATGCAGTTCCTAACTTCTGGCTACGCAATGAATGCTGAGGAAATTTTGCGTTCCGCCATGTTCAAGGAGGAATACAGCGAAATGGTGCTGGTCAAAGACATCGAAATCTACTCCCTCTGCGAGCACCACATGCTGCCATTCTTGGGCAAGGCGCATATTGCCTACATCCCCAACGGCTACATCGTTGGCCTGAGCAAGTTGCCCCGTGTGGTGGACGTCTTCGCCCGTCGCCTCCAAGTTCAGGAGCGGCTCACGCTCGACATCCTCAACGCTATCCAAAACACCCTCAAGCCGCAGGGTGTGGCGGTCGTCATCGAGGCAATGCACATGTGCATGATGATGCGAGGTGTGCAAAAGCAGAACTCCGTGACCACGACTTCTGCCTTCCGTGGCCAGTTTGAAAAACAAGAGACAAGGACGGAGTTTTTGAAGCTCATCGGTTCGAAATTGCATTAATAGTTGGAATGTTGGATTGCTTGATTGTTACTTTGCACCGCAAAACAATTCAACAATCAAGCAATTCAACAATGAAAGCATACATTTTCCCCGGTCAGGGTTCCCAGTTCGAGGGTATGGGCAAGGACATGTACGAGAACAATGGCTACGCCAAAGAACTGTTCGAACAGGCCAACGAAGTACTCGGCTACCGTATCACCGACGTGATGTTTGAGGGCGACGCAGAGGCGTTGAAACAGACGAAAATCACGCAGCCAGCAGTCTTTCTTCACTCAATCATAAGAGCAAAAATGGCAGGCGATGACTTCCAGCCAGGCGCTGTGGCAGGCCACTCGCTCGGCGAGTTTTCGGCATTGGTGGCAGCTGGCGGTATGTCCTTCGAGGATGGGCTACGACTGGTGCAGCAACGTGCAATGGCCATGCAACGTGCTTGCGAAATGCAAGAAAGCACTATGGCCGCAGTCCTCGGTCTCGCTGACGAAGTAGTGGAGGAAATTTGCGCCAGTATTCCTGACGTGGTCGTGCCTGCCAACTACAACTGTCCTGGCCAGTTGGTCATCTCCGGCTCGGTGCCGGGCGTGGAGGCAGCAGTGGCCAAATGTACCGAGGCAGGTGCCAGCAAGGCCATCGTGTTGCAAGTGGGCGGTGCGTTTCACTCGCCACTGATGCAACCTGCGAAGGATGAATTGAAAGCGGCGCTTGAAGCTACTAACTTTGCGAAGCCTATCTGCCCGATTTACCAAAACGTAAACGCGAAGTCTGAGACTGACCCGGATAAGATCCGCCAGAACTTGGTGGACCAATTGACCGCCCCAGTGCGCTGGACCCAGACGATGCAAAACATGATTGCCGATGGCGTCACTGAGTTTATCGAAGTGGGTGGCACTGGCAAGGTGTTGCGTGGTTTCGTGGCTAGGGTGGACAGGCGTTTCCCGACGGCTACTTTGTAAGTTTTAGTTTCTGGGTTGAGGTTCAAACGGGTACTCCTTGAACCTCAAACCAGAATGCTTTTATTATTTGGTTTTTTACATTTCTTGCTGCAAATTGGCGTTCACAAACTATTGAAATGGCAGGGATAAACATCAAAAGCGGAAATATACTTTTGGCAGAGCCATTCATGCTCGACCCCAATTTCAAACGCACGGCCGTGCTGCTTTGCGAGCATGGTGAGGAGGGGAGCATTGGGTTTATCCTGAACAAGAAAATGGACATGCGAGTAGATGAACTGGTCAGTGGATTCCCTGAATTTGACTCAAAAGTCTTCTTCGGTGGGCCTGTGCAGACCGACACTGTCCATTACATCCACAACGTGGGCGACCTGCTCGAAGACAGCCGCAAAATAGCCGACGGCGTCTGGTGGGGTGGAGATTTTGAGCAGTTGAAGTTCCTGATTACCTCCGAGTTGATTACGCCTGAGCACATTCGGTTTTTCGTGGGCTATTCCGGCTGGTCGGAGGGGCAATTGG
>CAYTZS010000126.1:0-16307 GCA_964442355.1 uncultured Saprospiraceae bacterium
ACCGTAGGGCCTGCCGGGGCGGTCGTAGGGCTCCTCGTTGACATAAGCGCAGCTGCCCGTGGCTACTCGAAATATAGGCGGGTCGGTGCGCCATTGCCAGAGCGGCTGCGTTTGGAAAACGGTGGGGTAGTCCAACTTCACAGGCTGGTCGTTGATGCGAAGTTCGTACTCGTAAACGTTGCCAGGCTGTACTTGGTCGGCGGTGAGATGGGCCGTGTAATCATCGGCAGAACGGGTGGTTGCAGCTTTTGTTTGCTGTTTTTCAGCAGGCTTGTCCTTTGGCCAGTAGATGAACTGCACCTTGGCTTCCGCCTTGGTTTGCACCCAAAGCATCGTCTCGAACATGTCGGAATAGCCGAGCATCGGGCCAGATTGCAGCAGGCTTTTTTGCCCAAAAAGTTGTGAAACAGCAAGTAGGCAAAGCAGGGTAAGTGAGTTTTTACGCAGTTTTTTCATCTTTTTTTGGTAAAAATAGCTGGTCAGAAGGAACGCACTATGTCTTCGCAGTTGATTTTTGATTGCACCTCAGAAAATTAAACTTCCGTTTACCTCAACTGCTGCTCAACCCGGCTTATGGTTTGTGACAATCAATGGCCCTCGATACATGTTGGGATTGGTAGGGCATAATTTTTGCCTACGCCGGTTGGGTTTGTACACTTAAGCTTTCTTTTAAAAATCGATTCGCAACCCAGATGTGTAGAAATCGGCACAGATTTCCCCACTCATTCCATCAAAGCAGACGAAATACCGGCTTCCCCCTTCCAAAATTCAAAGTGCTCGATGAAGCAATTCGGATTATTTGCCACCAATGAAAAAATGTCCTGGTTGCCCAAAGTGGGTGACTTGTTCGGGCATTGGGTGGCAGTGATGCTTCTCGCAGTATGCTCTCAATTGCCCGTACATGCACAGCAAGAGCCGCATTTTACCCATTACATGTTCAACACGCTGGTCTATAACCCAGGCTACGCAGGCAGCAAGGAGTACATGTCAGCGGTGGCAGTGTACCGTGACCAGTGGGCGGCGCTCGGCGAAAAATCTGGCTGGCAGGGACGGCCCATCACGCAGACGTTTTCCATTCACAGCACCTTCAAAAAACGAGTGGGCCTCGGCCTCAACCTCGTGAACGGCAGCACGGGTGCTCGTCAAACCACCTACTTGGATGCGATTTACGCCTATCGAATCAACTTCGGCAAAGGCACGCTGTCTGTCGGCTTGCAAGCGGGTATGATGAACTGGCGGGCCGATTGGAGCAAGCTTGATTTTCAGCAGCCACAGGAAAATGACAATGCATTCTCCAACCTTGCCCCAAATATTTGGTTACCGGATTTTGGAGCGGGGCTGTTCTTTTACACACGAAATTTTTATGCAGGGGCATCCATTCCGCACCTCGCCAACTTCCAACTGCGAGACATCACTGCGGAGGAGCGGGACGTCATCAGGAAATGGTCGAGAGTACATCGCCATTTTTACCTGACCACTGGCGGTGCTATCCCGTTGAACGGCGACAACCTCGTTTTCAGGCCGTCGCTGTTGATAAAAAGCGTGGGACTTTTCAACAACTTCTTTCGGCAAGGCAACCTCGTGCGTGAGATTGGGGCTCCCGCCAGTTTTGATGTGGACGCCTCACTGTTTTTCCAGCGGAAACTCTGGCTGGGGCTGTCTTTCCGCTCAGCTTTTGCTGCCTTCAACAAGGCTGGACCCAAGCAGAGCAGCTCCGATTCTTTCGACCTTTGGACGACTTTCCACCTTCGCAATGGCCTCCGCCTCGGCCTCTCCTACGACTACCCAATCGGCAAACTGCAAACCGCCTCCTCCGGCTCCTTCGAACTGATGTTGGGCTACGATTTTTACCAGCAAGTGGAGAAAGCTAGCCATATCAGGTATTTTTGAATTCACCGAACCGTTTGTTTCGGGGCTTGAAAGGCTGAAGCGGCCTAGTGCTGTGTGTCAACAAATTGACCTGTAGGTTTAACTTGTGCCTGTTTTTTAACAATCAAAACATCATGTACAAGTTCGTATTGCTGCTAGTTCTACACTTTACCGTTGCCTGCAACAAACATGTCGTGCTGTATCCCGGCCAGAAACCCCCTGCCGATTGGACAAGCCAACTCGTCGTTGTGCGCAGCCCGACCGAGGCCAGTACGCAAGCTCGACTCCAGCGCTTTGAAAAAAACGAGGGAAAATGGCAGCCTGTGGGTAGCTCGGTCACCGTCAGTATTGGTCGGACAGGTTTGGCTTGGGGTACAGGTGAGCACCAGCCACAAGCTGGGCTCCAAAAACGAGAGGGAGATGGCAAGTCGCCCGCTGGCATTTATTATTTTGGGCAAATATTCGGCTATGCACCCTCCGATGAGGTTAGCTTCAAGATGCCCTATGTTCATGCCGATGAAGCGCTTGAATGTGTGGACGACAGTAAATCGTTTTATTATAATCGACTGATAGACAGTCGATTGTCGAAAAAGGGTTGGACGAGCAGCGAGCAGATGCGCCGCCCCGATCACCAGTATCGTTGGGGCGTGGTAGTGAACCACAATACGCCTGCCGTGACACAGGGCGGTTCCTGCATCTTCCTGCACATTTGGAAGGAACCGGGTGCTCCTACCTCCGGCTGCACCGCCATGTCTGAGCCTGATCTGCTTGAACTTTTGCACTGGCTCGACCCAGCGAAGTTCCCTCAGCTACTGCAAGTGACGGAAGCGGATTACCCAGTTTTTCGAAAAAGATACGGCCTGTCGGAGTGACTCGGCCCTGCTCTTTTAAACAAAAACGCCCTGCCGGAAAACCGACAGGGCCATAATTCTTCATTGAAATATCTATCAAATTATTGAAAATCAGTGGTTTGTACTCAGTGCTCCACTTGAGTTGCAAGTGTGAGCCTGGTTGGAGCGCTGCTTAGTTGACGTGGAATTCCACGTTCTCAACTACTTCTGCTACACCGTCGTCGTGGCCCCAAACCTTGGCCTCCAGTACCCAGTGGCCAGCGGTAGTTAGTTCAATCTCATCTTCAAAGCTGTATTCCCCTTCTGCGTGGATGTGTGCGGTGGTCGGTTTGTTGTAAATCTCTACCCCACTGTCTTTTTCAAAGATGCGAACGTTGATATGGTGAACCGTGCCGCCGTTTTCATCTTCAAAATGGACATGTATTGGTAGGATGTCACCTACGGTTTTGTCGGTAGTATCTGGCGATTCAATATGGGCATGGTACTTCGGTTCGTCAGTTGTAGTGTCGTCGTCTTTGCAAGCATTGAAAGTGAAAAACGCAGCTAAGAGACTAAGGAAGAGGAACTTTTTCATGATAATTTTTTAAAAATTTTGGTGTTGCTGAACAAATGGCTTGCGGCATCAAGCCGCACACGAGTTGGCCAGCTTTGTTAGAAAAAATAGGTTAGTTCGAGCGAGTAGCGTTGCTTTGCAACGATGGCCCGCTGAGCGTAGTTTTGTTGAAATGGATGGGAAGTTGTCAATCCCAGTAGGAAATCACCCAATTGGGCGTTCAGGCCTGCCATCAACAGCCAGCCATGCCCGCCAGAGCCTTCGGCAAAATTGCCGCTGGGCAGGTGGTTCTTGCCGAACCACTCCGTACTGATGCCTGCCAGTGGCGTCAATTTGCTTTTTTCGCCAAGTGCTATTTCCCGGAACAATGTGATGGCCGATGTGAGCTGGTCGCCAAAATGGTAGTCGTCACGGCTCTTTCCGTTCAATTGGACACCGGCTTGGTAGGCGACCCCCATTTTTTTGTGAAAAAGCACAAAATTGGATTGCACCAAATAGCCGAGATTACCCATGCCGAGGTTGAGGTTGCCTGGTAGGTCACGGTAGTAGATGCTCGGGTCGTATTTGCCAGTCGGCAGCTTCAAGCCTGCCCCCAACTCCCAGTAAATCAATGAGTTGTGCGAGACCATCTTGTTGTCGAAGATGGCATAGCTACCCGTGATGCGGGTATCGGCCAAGCCGTTGAGGATTTCGTCCTCTCCTGCCTGTTTGCGGTGGTTCATGCGGTACGGTTGCTGCGCACCGATTTTTATCCTCGGCGAAACTTGATAGCGGACAGAAAGCTCTGCCACGTAAAAATTGTCCCGGTAGCTTTCCTCGCCAGAGGCAGCTGTTTCAAATGGCACCAGCATCAACCTAAGCCCTGCGCTGTTGTTGCGGAGGCCGGTGAGCAGGCCCGTGCTGCCGCAGGAGGAAAGTCCACCAGCGTTGCAGCAGGATTGGCCAAAACTTGAAACACCATACCACAAAGCGAGCAAAAGCAAGGTAATTTGCTTTGCCATGTTAAATCTTTGTAGTTGAATAAATGGAGTGAATCAGCAGGTAATTGGCTGATTATCAGGCGGTTGGAAAACGGACTTGCCGAAAAGACGGGATATTGGTGAAATGTGGACAGGGATATATCGCTTGTTTACCCCCTCGATAAATTTGGGCCGTAACTGCGCCACTTGCTGATGGAAGAGGTTGAACTTGAAGCTCTCCTCGAAACTGGAGCGGGGAGTCGGCTGCTCATCGCTGCGGTTGTTTTCTGCCAACTGCTTGGTGAGATGGCATTTGCCGTGGCATTGTTTTTTTGGCTGCGCCTTGTTCACGCAGTACCGTCGTTCGATTTCAGCCTGATTTAGCTTGAACCCCAATAACAGCAGCGCATTGCTCATCGAGCTGATGAGGATGATTGCTGCGGTGAATATGACGGTGACTTTTTTCACTGGCAGCAAATGTAGCCGCTGGCCGGATTGGAGTTGATGACTTTTATCAACCAAATCCAATAATGACTGTCACCAGACAATTGGCCAACTCGAAGTAGGTACACCCAATTTTCACTCCCTCACCAGTGTCCGCAAGGTCATGTACCCTGTGCCAAGTACTCCAGCCATGACGGCTGCAAGTCCCAGCGAGCCAAGGTTGGCGAATGGGTGGAGCAACACGCCGGCTACATCCCAAAAAAGTTGATAAGGTTCGAGCAGCAGGTCCCAGGTGTTCCAGCGTTGGTAACGGCCTAGGTACACGCCAAACGCACAGAGTGCTATCACTGCGCCGATGATAAATGCAGCGGAGCGTTTGCTGAGGTTGTTTTCCAAATACGCATGCACTTCAAGCAGGGAGATGAAGCCGAGCAACAAACCTGTCCAAGCGAACGAGAAAATCATCATTACATCAAACCAGAGTGGTATGCCTGTCCGGTAGTGGATGTGCAGCAAGTCGGTGACGATGTACGGGGCGTTGGGTAGAAAAACAAGCCACACCATCAACAACGGGATGGCCAGCCAGCGGCTCGATAGTTTGGGTAGAAGCAGTGAAAGCACATACGGAACCCAAGCCAAGAAGAGGTTCCATACCAAGAAAAGAAAGGTGGAACTGCGGGTCATGGCCAAGTCATAGAATTCGCCGATTTGGTTAAAATCGAAACCTGTGTGGTAGAGGCGATAGGCTACCAACAGGAAGTTTAGCAACGTAGAAAGGCAGAGCAACTTGAAGATGCGGAACTGTTTTTCGGTTTGGAATAATGATTTCAGCATGGTTCTGAATAATGAATGAGTGATGAATAATTTTGAGGAAAAAGTGGGAGACCGAATTCAAGCCATTGTTAATCAATGACTTAAATTCCTGTCTCCCCCAGCTATTGCCTAATTGTTTGCTTGAATTTTCTGAGATTCTGGTTTTTCATCTGGTATTTCTGGTTGCCTCGCCCCTAGGTTGTACCAGTCTACTTTTCGGGAACTGTACATTACTGCTGCCAGGGCCACGAACACACCGATGCTGCCAGCCAACAGCGCAAAGTCTTCAAGTTGGAGCAGGATGAAAATGAAGCCGTAGATGGCAATGAGCATCCCCAGCATTTGCCAGACCAGCCGCCGAATGCCAAGTACGGTGCTGCTGTAACCACAAATGAGGGTGATGGTGGCAGCGGACGAAATCAAGTAGGCCATGTTGAAGCCAACATGTTCTGATAGCGAAAGCAGCAGCAAGTAAAAAACCGTAAGTGCGAGTCCAACCAAAAAGTATTGGAATGGGTGGATAAACAGGCGTTGGAGAACCTCAAAAAAGAAGTAGAGCAGAAACGTTAGGCCAATGACAAGAATAGCGTACTTGGCCGAGCGGGTGTTTTTCAGGTACTCGTCCACGGGTTTGATTAGGCGGACGGCGATGTTGGATGAGCCGAATTTCACCACATCATCCTTCCACTGCTGCGGGTAGGAGCGGTTGAGGTCGAGTACCTGCCACTGGGCAGTGAAGCCCGTGGCATTGATGTCTCGCTGATCTGGTAAAAATGCGCCTTCAAAGCTCGGCGATTGCCAGTCTGACTTGATATTCACGGTCGTGGACTTGCCCACTGGTTCAAAGCTGAGATATTCGCTGCCGTTCAGTTTGATGGGAATGGAGAATTGGTAGCCCTTCCCACCAGGTGCAATGCTGATGGCCGTGCTGACACCCGTTTGGAGCAACTCGGTCATTCCTGTGCCTGGTTCCATGCGGCGCTGTTCGCCATCCCAGTCCACCATCACCGACTCCTTGATGCCAGTCATGCCTTGGATTCCAACTGCAAGCCTCGCCTCGGCCCAATGCACATCGGCTTCATTGATATTAAGTGCTTGAAAATCAGGTTGTTGAAAATCTCCAGACAGCACGATGCCTGCTTGATACAATACCACATCGAAGATGCTTCGCTTGCGGATTTGGTGCTTCAAATCGCCCTCGACCTTGAGGGCTTGGGGCAAAAAATAGGCGATATGGCGAGTCTCTGAGCGCTTTCCGTCCTCTACCACCGACCAAGCGGAATATGGGACGGTCAGCACAGGTCCCTGGATTCCCTGGCTGCCGCCCCAAGATAAACTAACTTCATTCTTAACGGCATCCTGTCGCTGTTGTCTGTCCCGTATTTGCTCCTGAATTAAGGCGTTTGGTATCAGCAATATCAGCACCAAGAAGCCGATGGATAATAACTTGACAGCCAGTGATGCCTTGAGCCAATGGCTGAATTTTTGGATGGTGGATTGGCTTTGATTTTCCATTATCGAGTTCATTTTAGTGGTAAAAGAAGTTTAAAAACGAATTTAAAAAGAACTTTGAATTTCAAAGTATGTTGTCAAAAAAATTTTAACTCCTAGATTTTAACAGTTCTTCCAATGCTGCCAAATGGTCGTTGAAAGCCTTGCGACCAAGTATGGTGGCCGTGTAAGAAGTTTGAGGTTTTCGGCCTACGAAAGCTTTGCGCATCTCGACGTAGCCTTCGCTCTCCAGTACCTTCATGTGGCTGGCCAAGTTGCCGTCAGTAAGGCCGAGCATCTCCTTGAAAGCGCCGAATTCCAACCAATCGTTCACCATGAGGATGGACATGATGCCCAACCGAATGCGGTTGTCGAGTTTGGTGGTTTCAAGCTTTTCGAGTAGGTGTTTCATGTCAGTATTTCAATGCTGGTTTCGGCGAGTTCAACGCTCGTACTTCCGGTACATAATGAGGCCATATAAAATATGCAAAACACCGAAACCGATGGCCCACAGTTCCAGTCCATAGCCGGGGAAAAATAGCCCGATTATCCCCAGTCCAATTTCGAAGAGGCCAAGGTAGCGGATGTCGTCGAGGGTATATTTGCTACCATTGACAAGCGCTAGGCCATAAAAAACCAGCGTGGCAGGAGCTATCAGCAGTATTTGCCCTTCTCTGAAGAGTGCAAGGCAAAAAATGCCGCCTACCACTAGCGGGATGGCGAGGTTGGAGAGCATCCTGAGTGCTGACTTGTCCCAGGCTTTCTGCCCTTTTCGCCTTGCCTTGCGGGAGGTGAAGTAAATGCCCGATGTAACGGCCAAAGTAAATACCGCCGCCGCAACAATTAGGAAGAAAGCCTCATAGCCGATGCCCCAACGCCCACGGCTGAGCACTTCGGCGTAAAAAATACGGTAGTTGGAAAATGGCCGTAAGCCGAGATAAATATATACCAGTACAGCACCCAACAGTGCAAAGCTACCGGCAGCTACCCCCGAAAGTCCGCTCAGTGAGATGAAACGGCTACTCCGTTCCATTATCGAGCGGATTTCGGTCAAGGTTTCGAGATGTTCGTTGTGGCTCTTCACGATAAAATTGAATTACAAAAGAACTTTGAAATGCAAAGTAAATGAGAAAATCTGGGTTTCACAACTTTCTATGAAGCATATTATTATCCGCCAAGTAAATGCTCTGCAAACTTGTGACCCTAGTCACACTGACTTTAGCTGCCAACTGACTACATTTGCCCAAAATTTTCAACATGGGTTTGATAAAAAAAGGCTCTAAACTTTATAGCATTCTTGGCATGAAATGCCCCCGTTGCCACGAAGGTGATTTGTTCGAAACTGGTTCATTTTCGTTTTCCAAGCCATTCGATATGCCCGAAAACTGCCCCAAATGCGGTCAGAAGTACTTCCTCGGCCCCGGCTTTTACTACGGAGCCATGTTCATCTCCTACATCATCACTGCGTTTTTCTGCCTGTTTTTTGCTGGTGGGCTGATTTTGTTTTTCGACTTTTCAGTGAATATGGCTTTCGCACTGCTGCTATTGGCCATTTCCATTCTGTTCGTTTGGTTTTTCCGGCTGGCACGTGCCATTTGGATAAACATGAACGTCAAGTTCGATAAGAAGGCATCTGAACAGGCAAAATAGTTGGTTGCCCAATAGGCATGAATAATTTTTAAGATTGTTTCTCACCTAACCGAAAGTCCAATTCTAACCAAATAGGCAGGATGTTTCGGTATCAAAACTTAGGTAGGATAGGCCAGCATTTCCTGCTTTTAAATTTATATTCACAAGCTTGGTTCAGTTCTGCAATACGTACAATGTTGGGCAGACAGATATTGGTTTGAAAAGCTTCACAAAGAACTGAAAATCAGTGCTTTGGGTTGAAAATTGTAGCCTGCCAGCGCTCTAATATTTTTTCTTATTGGTAAGTATCTCTCAGCGTATAAGCTTCTAAATGCATCAATTGCGGATGACGTTTCCTAGTTATTCTATAAAAAAAAATTTGAACGCTATTGCTAAATGGATGTCTGCTGCTATCTTTGACCCCATTACCTTTAACCAGTTACCACTTTTGATGAACACAAAAAATCCCCCTTGCCTAAACGGCGAAAAAGTCGAGACGGCTACGAATCTGCTCCGTGCTTTCAACCACAAGCATCGGTTTGCCATCGTCAACAAGCTACTTGATAAAGGTGGAATGGACGCTACAAAGTTGGCAACGACCCTGCGGCTCCAAGAATCTTACATCATTGAGCATCTGTTGGTGCTGCAAGAAACAGGCATTGTGCGTTCGATTGATGTGGTGGATGGCGTGAAATTCGTGGCAAACAAGCGTGCGATTCGCAAGGTCAACGAGGCTTTGCGTGGGTTCTCGCAAAACTAAGGTTGGCTTTTCCTTCTTTTCCTAACTTCTATTGTGGTAAAAATTGGCACAGCAAGCACCGGTCATCGGCTGTTGTTCCGTGTGCGTAGTTCTGACTTCAGTTAATGCTGAAGCTGCTCAACGTAGTTGGAACCAGTGCGTGTGAACCCACGTGCACTGCATTGGATTTGCCTTGGTGTACCTTCACTTGTTTGGTCACACAGTTGATGTGGCGTTGGTAATCCCGACAGACTGGGCAGGTGAAAATTATCCAATCACCTTCCTTGTGGCCAATGCATTGGTGCTCGCCCCCCTTTTTTTGCGATGAAGTAGTGCGTCTCATGGTATGTGCAAATTTCTTTTTTGCTTTTCCTTGTCAGCACGGGGAGGTCGTTGCGACTAGGTAAATGGCTGAGAGTTCTTTTGCACAGCTTGCAAATAGTTTGCCAGTGGAATGGCGCAATCGCTTTTCTTCAAAAATACTGTATCAACTGCTACAAAACTGCACGCATCAACAGTTCAGTGCACCGCAAACACTGATGGTTTGGCCGGAAACATAAGAGGATGCATCGGAGCCAAGAAACACACAAACGTTGGCCACCTCTTCCCCTCTGCCGAAGCGCTTCATTGGGATGTTGGCGAAGTAAGCCTCCTTGGTTTTTTCATCCAGCGCCTCCGTCATTTCCGTCTCGATGAAACCCGGTGCGATGGCGTTGCAGCGGATGCTGCGTGAGCCCACCTCCTTTGCCACCGACTTTGTGAAACCGAAAATACCTGCCTTCGATGCGGCATAGTTGGCCTGTCCAGCGTTGCCTGTCACGCCCACGATGCTGCTCATGTTGATGATGGAGCCTGACTTTGCCTTCAGCATTGGCTTCAGAGCATGTTTCGTCAGGTTGAAAATGGACTTCAGGTTGGTATTGATGACCTCGTCCCACTGCTCTTCGGTCATGCGAAGCATGAGGTTGTCACGGGTGATGCCCGCATTGTTCACCACGATGTCCAATTTGCCAAAGTCGCGCAAAACATCGCTGATCAATGTTTCTGCTTGCGCAAAATCTGCGGCATTGGAGCCATAAGCCTGTACCTGCACGCCGTGACTGTTGGTAAGTTCTGCGGCCAGCGCATTCGCTTTTTCAGCCGACGAAAGGTAGGTGAATGCAACTTTGGCACCCTCCTCCGCAAACCTGCGGACGATGGCTGCTCCGATGCCCCTAGAACCGCCCGTTACTAGCGCCGTTTTTCCTTGTAAAATCTTCATGTTGTTTTTTGTTTAACGGCGTGAAGGTATGGCTTAATGGAAAAAGGAAAAAGTGTAAAGTCAAATCAGTGGAAACGTCTCGCATTTTGGGGCTAACTTTGCCCATTATGAAACGGATTTTGCTACCCTTATTTTTCATGTTCTTGAGCCTTGCGGCCAAATCGCAAGACATCCAAACGCTCAGGGCCTCATTGATTCATTACCAGTTCAACGCCCTTCCACTGAACGCCGCCTACGCTGGGAGGCTGGACGCAACAAGCTTTGAGGCGTTTTACTACGGCAATTTTTCATCACAGCAGCAGTTGAGCCGCTCCGCAGTGGTTAGTTTGCATGGTCGGGGAGGTGCTGGACGCCAGTTGGGGTGGGGTGGGGTGCTTCAATTTCATGGGCAAGAGACCTTCAACGAACTGAACTTCCGGCCTGCGTTTTCCAGGATTCTCAGGTTGGCCAATAGCTACCTTTCCTTTGGGGGCAGCTTGGGTATCAACTATTTTGACGTGGACGAGTCCAACGCTTCTGTGCTCAATTCCAGTTTTACGTCAGTTGATGCAGGGGCCGGTGTTTTTTGGCACAACCAGCGGACGTTCATCGGCGTTTCGATGCCCAATTTCCTCGAAAAAGCATTCTCCAACGAAGACAGCTCACTCTCAACGGACTTTGGCTTGAGCCGTACCAGACCTATCAACCTGCACATGGGCAGCCTTTTCCATCTCACTGGAGAGCTGTACCTGAAGCCCGCCGTGCTGCTTCGCCATGCTGAAATCTACAGCATACCCGATGAGAGCCCTTTCGGCAGTTACAACGTCTGGTCGGCGGATGTCCACGCCAGTGTTTTTATCGAGGGAGCTTATGTGATTGGCGTGCTGGGCGGCATCTCACGCCCTGAAATTGGCGCAAATCAATCCCGGGTTGGAGCTTCGGCCACGTTCCTTTTCAACAATTTCAGGTTTGGGTACGCGCTGCAATACAACACCCAAGCAGCAAGCATGGTATCACTGCCAGCAACGCACACCATCAGTGCGGGGTATGATTTTGTGGAAGACCCCGAGGAGGGTAGGAGGGTGTTTTAGGTCAAATCCCCCGACGTTTCACCTCTTTCATCACCAAGTTTAGTTCCCTGCTCACGTCTCCCGTCAGCGAGGTGTTCTCCTGTGTCCGGCGAATCAAGTATGGAATCACCTCCTTCACCTGGCCATAAACCATGTACTTGGCCACGTTGTAGCCAGCTTTGGCGAGGTTGAAGGTGATATTGTCGCTCATGCCGTAGAGCTGGCAGAATTGGAGATGGTGGTGGTGTTTCGGCAAATTTTTCTGCGAAATCAGCGCTGCCATGCTCAGGCTGCTTTCGGCATTGTGCGAAGCATTGCAAACGGCGATGCCTTCAAAATTTTCAATACAAAACTTTATTCCGAGGTTGTAGTCGTGGTCGGTAGCCTCCTTGTTTGGTTGGATAGGGGAGGGGTAGCCCATTTCCTCGGCACGTTTGCGCTCTTTTTCCATGTAGGCGCCCCGCACCAGCTTTGCACCGAGCAGGTAGCCTTGTTTTTTGGCCATGTCAAACGACTCCATCAAGTAGGAAAGCCGGTCGGTACGGTACATCTGGAACGTGTTGAAGACCGCTACTTTTTCCTTGTTGTAGCGCTTCATCATGCGGTTGGCGAGAAAGTCGATGGCTGGTTGAATCCAGGTTTCTTCGGCATCAATGTACACCGACATGCCTTGCTGAGCGGCGTGGTGGCAGATGGCATCCACCCGTTTTAGTACGTTTTTAAACTCACTGCGTTCTTCAGGAGTCAGGTTGGGGCTGCTGCTCACTTTTTCCAACAGCCCAAAACGGGCAAGCCCTGTGATTTTGGTGCTGATAACGGGCACGGAGGCCAATGTGGACGCAAAGTCAATGGCTCGCAGGTTCTCGCTCATGGTGCGGTTGAAGTCGTCTTCCGATTCCTTGGCCTCAGCTCCGTAATCGAGCACCGAGTTTACCCCTTGCTCCTCAAGGTGCTCAATAGCGGGCAGCGATTCGAGGAGCGTTGTGCCGCCACAGAACTGCTTGAATATGGTGCTTTTGACAGCAGTTTCAAAAAACGGCAGCGGGATTTTTGTGCCCAACATGCCCAACTTTGAGCCAATGCTGACCAAGTGGCGATTGTTCATCATTTTGAAAAGCCACTCCGTGCGCTTTAGCTCGTCGTTGTTTTTTCCCGCAAAAGCAATTTCTGTATTGGAAAAATCAAGGGTGGGTTCACCGTTCGGCGTACTGAAAGCTTTGGCAATTTTCTCAAGCTTCTCAAAGGAGGGTACAGGTTTCCCTACTTCTTTCATGTTTGGTTAGGCTGGTAAAAGGGTTGAACAATTGAAGGACTGAAGATTGATTTTGCCGAAGCTTATTTCAATCCCTCAATCCTTCAATTTCTCAATCCTTACTTAAAAGGTTCAAACATCGTTTCCAATTCCTTCTTGAAAGCCTCGTCTTTTTGGCTTTCTACTGTTCGGATAAGTAGGTCTTTCACGTTCATGAACAACTCCATATCCTGCCCAAAGGTACTATCTTTTCCAGTCAATTCAGGATTTAGGCCGGTGAGGAAAGTCAGTTGCTGCTTGGTTTCGTTGGCCAAGGTTTGCAAGTGCGGCTTTGCCTTCTCGTAGCCTCCGGCTTGAATCATGATGTTCAGCATCTGCATCGTGTTCCAGTCGTACGGGAAGTTGTAGTGCGGAAACGAGGCCAGGTATTTTTCAATCATGGCAACTGCCTTGTCCTTTTCGCCTTTATCGTTCAGGCGGCGGGCGCCACGCAGCATCACCACCCTCATGCTCTGAACGCTTGGGCCGTAGCTGCGGTCAATAAAGGTTGGGTGCGTATCGAAGTTGCCCCATTTGAATTTGTTCATCACGTTGTCGTACAGCAAGTCGGTGTTCACCCGACCATAACCATAGACGTACAGTCCCTGCTCGCTCTGCGATTTGATGGGCGTGATGCGCAGGCCGAGGCCCTCCAATTGCATGTAGTCGTCTAAGCCGAGCATTTTGTCTGGGCGGCAGGTCACGGCAAAGTAAACCGGGCGGTCGTTGATGTTGGAAGCGATGACGTCCAGCACGGCAAGCTCGTCTTTCGTCAAGTACGAAAGTTCTGCGTTGCCAGTCTTGTGGAATGGCATTTTGAGCGGAATCTTGTCCGTCAGCGCCAAGCTGTCGCCGGGCTGTATGCCGTATAGTTCTCCCAACTTGGCCATGTCCACAGGGATGTGGATGTTGGCGGATGGGAACACGGCGTCCACTCGGCCGTTTTTGGATGGCTTGTCAACGCCCGTTAGTTCAAGCGCCTTCAATGCCGACATTTCGCCTTGGTCTTGGTTGGAAATGTAGTAAACAGCGTTGCGCTTTTTGCCCCGATAAGCATCTGCTGGGATGGTCAGCTTGATGGGCGGCGAATCGTTGACTTTGCGGCGCAACAGGTTGATGTACCAGTCCACTTGGATGAGCGAGAGGTTGACCACCCGCACGTCACGACGAATGCCCTCCACTTCTTGGGCGTACCAGAGTGGGTAGGTATCGTTGTCGCCGTAAGTGAAAATGATGGCGTTGGGTTGTGTGCTGTTCAAGAAGTTGGCAGCATAGTCACGGGAGGCATAGTGGCCTGCCCGGCTGTGGTCGTCCCAGTTTTCGCTGCCCATGAGGTAGGGAGCCGACAGGGCCAACACCGTACCAAGTGCAGCGGCACCGATTCCGCTGATTTTGCTGTGCAGCAGGTGGTAAATGGCCAGTACGCCCATGCCAATCCAGATGCAGAAAATAAGGAACGAACCCACCAGTACGTAGTCCCGCTCACGTGGTTCGTTGGGCGGTTGGTTGGAGTAAATGATGATGCCAAGGCCCGTGATGAGGAACATGCCCAGCACAGACATCGCATCCTCCGGTTTTTTGTAAAAATGGAACATCAGGCCCATCAAACCGAACAGCAGCGGAATAAAGAAGTAGTGGTTTTTCGACTGGTCGTTTTTGATGGAATCCGGCAGGTTGTCCGTTTTGTAAAGCCGCATCTCGTCAATGAACTTGATGCCGCTCTCCCAGTTACCGCTCTTCACGTCCCAAGAATAGTAGCCCTGCTCGCCGTTTTGCCGACCGATGAAGTTCCAGGCAAAATAGCGCCAGTACATCCAGCCGAACTGGTAGCGGAACAAGTAGGTCATGTTGTCGGCGAAAGTAATTTTGCCGGTTGGCTTGTCCACCCATGCACGGTACTTTTCTGGGCGGTTCTGCGAGTCGTCGCCCATGCGGGGGAAAAGGTGTTTGTCGGCAGGGTTGAACTTGTACGACACCTTCTCGTCGGTCACTTCGTAGCTGTGGACTTCTTTGCCGTTCACAGTTTTCACCACTTGGCCGTAGCGTGGGGTGATTTCGTTGTCAACGGGCTGTGCATCGAAGTCGGTGCCGTACAGTAGCGGGCGCTCGCCGTACTGCTCACGGTTCACATAAGAAAGCAACCGGATGGGGTCGCTTGGCTTGTTCATGTTCACGGGCGGGTCAACGTTTGCACGCACCAGCACCACGCCGATGGTAGAGAAACCCACAACGGACATGAGGGCGCTAAACATCAGTACCTGCACCAAATGGCGGTCGGCATTGCGCAGCCCAACATAGAAAATGAGCGCTGCAACAGGTGCCACCAAGAAGTTTTTCCAACCAAAGGCAAAAAAACCGAAAAGCACGGCCAGCGATGCCAGACCGATGAAGTCGAATTTTGAGTTGTTGGCAGCGTAGCGCAAGCCAAAAAAGAAAATGCCGAACAACACCAACGCTCCAGGAATCAGGCCGTAGTTGAATGGCATCCCGAATCCGTTCACCATTTGCAATTCCATCCAGCTCCACATCTGTGCCACGCCCGTGATGACCAAGCTCTGAATGGCCGCAATGATGAGGAAGCCCATCGCAAAGGCGCCCAAAGCGCCGATGTATTTGTCCTCGCCCTTCCAAGGAAGGTAAACGGCCAGTGCCAGCATCAGCAGGCCACCGAGGCCCTTCATCAAAATCCCCGTTGCGCCAGAGAAAACAATGATGGCAGCCAACAACAGGCCACCCGCCAACAGTACCCGAAGTATGGAGGAAGCTGTTTTGCTGATTTGAATGTCTTTTTTGAAATAGTAGAGCATGGCCAGCGCTGGGAATGTGAGCAAGCTCAAAAGGTGGACGCCGATGGACAGCGCAGCAGCGTACACCGTGAACACCAACCAGCGGTCGTGCTTGGGTTCGTCGGGGAGGTTGTACCATTTCACCATGCTCCAAACCGTGAGGCAAGTGAAGAACGTGGACATGGCGTACACCTCGCCTTCCACTGCCGAAAACCAGATGGAAGAGGTGAAGGTCATGGCCAAACCAGCCACGAGTCCAGCGCCAGCAAGGGCAAAAGTTTGTCCGCCATCGGCTTCGCCGTTGCGGCCAACGAGCGCCAACTTGCCCAAAATGATGGTAATCCAAGCCAAGAACATGGCACCGAATGCCGTGCAGATGCCAGACATGAAGTTGACGGCAAATGCGATATTTTCGGGGTGCGCCTTGGTATCGCTAAAGGTTTCGGCCAGCCAGATGAACATCCGGCCAACAATCAAGAACAAAGGTGCTCCAGGTGGGTGAACGACCTCCTGTTTGTAGGCGCCGAGGATGAACTCACCGCAGTCCCAGAGGCTGCCAGTTGGCTCTGCCG